>NZ_JBFAJO010000010.1:0-163067 GCF_040655255.1 Kitasatospora sp. NPDC050463 | reverse complement strand
TGATGAACGCCTTCACCAGGGGGTTGAGGCGGGCCCAGTCGTCGCCGGCGCCCTGTGAGGAGGCCAGGGCGATCCGGCGGATGCCCTGTTCGGCCTCGATGAGCGGAGTCCTGGCTAGTACCGCCTACCGTCTACCGTCGGCCCGGCCTCACTTCAGGTGCCGGGCGAAGAACTGGGCCGCGGCGTCCCCCGCGAACTGTGGCACGCCGGTGTGCCCGCCCATATTGGCGTGCAGGGACTTCTCCCTGGAGCCGAAGGCGTCGAACAGGTCCAGGGCTGCCTGCCGGTCGTTCCCTTCGTCGTCCCACTGCAGCAGGACGTGCAGGGGAATGGTGACCTGGCGGGCCTCCTCGAACATGGCGCGAGGCACGAAGCTGCCGGCGAAGAGCCCGGCGGCCACGATGCGCGGCTCGACCGCCGCGAGGCGGACGCCGATGGAGATCACTCCCCCCGAGTACCCGACCGGGCCGCCGATCTCGGGCAACGACAGGAGGGCGTCGAGGGCGGCCTGCCATTCCGGGACCGCCTTGTCGACGAGTGGGAGGATGAGGGCGGCGATGATCTCGTCGCTGACCGGCTCGCCTGCTTCCACGGCCCGGCGCAGGTCGGCGCGGGCCTGATCGACGGCGGCCCAGCGGGGCCGGTCGCCGCTCCCGGGGAGTTCGATGGTGGCCGAGGCGAAGCCGTCCGCCGCGGCGTGCCGGGCCCGCGCCACCAGTCGGGGGTACATCCTGCGCAGTCCGAGCGGGGGGTGGCCGAGCAGGATCAGCGGCGCCGGTGCGGAGGCGGACGCGGGCGTCCACAGGATGCCGGGGATCTCGCCGAGGGTGAATTCGCGTTCGAGGATGCCGTCGTCGAGACGCTGTTCGGAAGTGAAGTGCACGGGTCGTGCCTTTCGGGAGTGCTCTGGAACGGCGCTCCCGGACGACCTATCGTCCGACCGTGGCCACGGAGGGGAGCACCCATGTCGATACTGCGTTCACGGGTACCACCTCCTTAGTTCTCTCGCACGGCCTCCGGAAACGTAGCAGTGGTCGCTGCGGTCCGACAAACGGATTTCCGCGCGGGCTCCGTAGCCGGATGCCACAGCCACCGCCCGCAGGTCCTTCGGTTCCCTCGTGCCCGCTCCGTGCCGGGGACGGCGCCCGCCGTACCGGCCTTCAGGCGGTCGGGACCACGACCAGCTCGCCGACCAGGGCGGCGGCCGCCGCACGGTCCTCCTCGGGGAGTCCCTCGTCGGTGATCAGGACGTCGACCTGGCCGAGCGGGGCGAAGGAGACCAGGCCGACGGAGTTCCACTTGGTGTGGTCGGCCACCACGACGACCCGCCGGGCGGAGTGGATGAACGTCCGGTTGGTCTCGGCCTCGGCGAGGTTGGGTGCCATCAGCCCGCCGTCGGCGGACAGGCCGTGGCAGCCGAGGATCAGCACGTTCACGTGCAGGGAGCGGATGGCCTGGTCCGCGACCGGGCCCACCATGGCGTCCGACGGGGTCCGTACGCCGCCCGTGCGGATGACCGTGGCGGAGGAGGGCGTGCCGTCCGCGCCGGGGTCCTCCATCAGGTCGGCGATGCGCAGCGCGTTGGTGACGACGGTCAGGGCGCTGATCGGGCGCAGGCAGCGGGCCACCTCGTAGGTGGTGGTGCCGGCGGCCAGGCCGACGGCCGAGCCTGGCTGGACGAGTTCGGCCGCGCTCCGGGCGATCGCCTCCTTGGCGGGAAGCTGCCAGGACGACTTGGCCTCGAAGCCGGGCTCGCGGATGACCGTGTCCTCGATCCGCACGGCGCCGCCGTGGACCTTGTGGAGCAGGTCCTTGCGGGCGAGCGCGTCCAGGTCCCGGCGGACCGTCATGTCCGACACGCCGAGCTCGCGGACGAGTTCGTTGACGCGTACTCCGCCGCGGGTGCGCACCAGGTCGAGGATCAGGGCGCGCCGCTCGCCGGCGAGGGGCTGGTGGGTGTCGGACATCGGGCTGGCCTCCTCCGGCGGGTGGTGACCCGGGTGAACGGTGATCGTCGCCATCATGACAGGTCGGGTCGGTTGCCCGCCCACACTATGCCGTTGACTTTCGTTGGATAATGTTTGATTGTGACTGCCATCCGGGGCAGGGACGCCGGCGAGCCGAGAGGGAACGATGGCCAGGACCGTGACCAAGCTGGCGGACGGCCGCGAGCTGATCTACTTCGACGCCGGTCCGGACGCACCGCCGCGCACCGCCGTCGATCGCCGCCCGCTGGACCGGGCCGCCCCGGCCTCCGAGGTGCGCCTCGACCCGGCCACCGGCGCCTGGGTCACCATCGCCGCCCACCGCCAGGCCCGTACCTACCACCCGCCGGCCGACGAGTGCCCGCTCTGCCCCTCGCGCGACGGGCGCCTCAGCGAGATCCCCGACGCCGACTACCAGGTGGTCGTGTTCGAGAACCGCTTCCCGTCGCTGGCCGCGTCTCCGGGCGCCGTGCATCCGGACGGCAGGGTCACGGACGGCGGGGCCGCGGGGGCGGATCCGCTGCGCGACGCCCGGCCGGGCGGCGGCCGCTGCGAGGTGGTCTGCTTCACCGCCGACCACGACGTCTCCTTCGCCGACCTGGACGAGGACCGCGTGCGGCTGGTGCTGGACGCCTGGACCGACCGCACGGCCGAGCTGTCGGCACTGCCCGAGGTCGAGCAGGTGTACTGCTTCGAGAACCGCGGCGCCGAGATCGGCGTCACCCTCGCCCACCCGCACGGCCAGATCTACGCCCTGCCCTTCACCGCCCCGCGCACCGCCCGGATGATCGAGCAGGCCGGGCGCCATCGCGAAGCCACCGGCCGCAACCTCTTCGAGGACCTGCTCGCCGCCGAACGCGCCGACGGCGAACGGGTGGTGGCCGCCGGCGAGCACTGGACGGCGTTCGTCCCGTTCGCCGCCCGCTGGCCGTACGAAGTCCACCTCTACCCCAACCGGCGCGTCGCGGACCTCACCGGGCTCACCGAGGACGAGCGCGCCGAGTTCCCCGTCCGCTACCTCGACCTGCTGCGCCGTTTCGACGCCCTCTTCGCCACCCCGCAGGCTCCCGGGCGGACGCCCTACATCTCCGCCTGGCACCAGGCCCCCGGCCGCGACGGTGACGAACTCGCCCTGCACCTGGAGCTGTTCACCATCCGGCGGGCCGCCGACAAGCTCAAGTACCTGGCCGGGGTCGAGTCGGGCATGGACGCCTTCGTCAACGACATCGCGCCGGAGACCGCCGCGCGGCGTCTGCGCGAGGCGCTCGCCTGATCCGCCGGCCCGCCTGCCCGCCCCGACCGACCCACCCCCACCCGCAGACCGCCCACCCGGAGAACGACGACGATGACGACCTTCCACGCGCTGTACGGCCACCAGCCCGAAGGGGAGTGGGCGGCCCCCGGCCGGGTCAACCTGATCGGCGAACACACCGACTACAACCTCGGGTTCGTGCTGCCGATCGCCCTGGCGCAGACCGTCCGCGTGCGGGCCCGCCGCCGTACCGACGGCCGGCTGCGCCTGCACAGCGCCCAGGGCGACGGTGCCGTCACCGAGCTGACCGCCGAGGACCTCGCCGCGGGCACCGTGACCGGCTGGGCCCGCTACCCGGCCGCCGTCGTCCGGGCGCTCGCCGAGGCGGGACAGCGGGTCGGAGGGGCGGACCTGAGCTTCGACAGCGACGTCCCCACCGGGGCCGGGCTCTCCTCCTCCGCGGCCCTGGAGTGCGCGGTCGCGGTGGCCTACGACGACCTGTACGACCTCGGCCTGGGCGAGCAGGAGCTGGCCCTGCTCGCCCAGCGGGCCGAGAACCGGTTCGTCGGCGTGCCCTGCGGGGTGATGGACCAGATGGCGTCGATGTGCTGCCGGGCCGGTGCGGCGCTGTACCTCGACACCCGCGACCTGTCCGCCCGTCAGGTGCCGCTCGACCTGGCCGGCGCCGGGCTGCGGCTGCTGGTGATCGACACCAAGGTGAAGCACGACCTCGCCGACGGCGCCTACGCGCAGCTGCGGGCCGGGTGCGAACGGGCCGCCGAACTGCTCGGGTTGCCCGCGCTGCGCGAGGTACCGCTCACCGGCCTGGACGAGGCCCTCACCCGGCTGCCCGCCGAGCTGCGGCCGCTGGTCCGGCACGTGGTGACGGAGAACGACCGCGTCCGGCAGGCGGTGGCCCTGCTCGACGCGGGTGACCCGGCCGGGCTGGGGCCGATCCTGACGGCGGGGCACGCCTCGCTGCGCGACGACTACCGGGTCTCCTGCGCGGAGACCGATCTCGCGGTCGCCGCGGCCGTCACCGCCGGGGCCTTCGGGGCCCGGATGACCGGCGGCGGCTTCGGCGGCTCGGTCATCGCCCTGGTCGCGGCCGAAACGGCCGAGGCGGTGGCCGGAAGCGTCACCGAGGCCTTCCGCTCGGCGGGCCACTCCCTCCCGGCCATCCACCACGCCGAGGCCGCGAGCGGGGCCCGGAGGGTGAGCTGAGCTCGGTCGGGCGCCGGGGGCGTCCGACCAGCGGGTTCGAGGCGACTCCGGCGGCTTCCACAACTCCGCCCCCACGGTGCTATTGCAGTGTTACCGTCTGATCATGTCCAAGGTCGAGATTGATGCGCTGACCGCCGAGTTCTTCGGCGCCTTCGACAACCGGGGCGGCAAGCCCGCGGACGTCGCCCGGCTGCGCCGGCTGCTGGTGCCGGGAGGAGTGATCGCCCACACCGGGACCGATCTCACCGTGTACACCGTGGAGGAGTTCATCGCCCCGCGCGAACAGTTGCTGAGCGACGGCCGGCTGGTCGACTTCTCCGAGTGGGAGACGTCCGAGCGCACCGAGGTCGTGGGCGACATCGCGTCGCGCGTCGGCGAGTACAGCAAGTCCGGGATCCTGAACGGCCGGCCGTACGAGGGCAGCGGCACCAAAGCCTTCCAGTTCGTCCGCACCTCCGAGGGCTGGCGGATCGTCGCCTTCTCCTGGTCCGACCGGGACTGAGCTTCCGGCACCGACCGACCGAACGAACGACAGCGAAGGTCCCCGACCGGAACTCCGGTCGGGGACCTCTGCCGTCACGGAGCAGCTTTCACAGGACCGCTTTCACAGGCCCGCTGTCGTGGGCCCACTGTCATGAGGCCCCTTCCCACGGGGCGGGCGCCACGGTGCGGACCGCCTGGAGGAGCCGGCGCAGGGCGGGCGGCGGCGGGCCGCTGCGGACGGCGAGGGAGGTGGTGACGGTGAGGTCGGCGAGTGGTCGGTAGACGATCCGGGGGACCGGCGGCAGCTCGGTCACCCGGTAGAAGACCGTCCACGACGGCGCGTCGTCGGCGATCTCGGTGAGCGTCTCACGCAGGGTGCTGAACGCGGGGCCAGGGACGGGTGCGGCGAGGCCGGCCGCGCTCCAGGCGGCGGTGACCAGGTCATGGAAGGGCGGGTTGTGAGCGCGGGGTGCCAGACGTAGCGGAAGGTCGCGCAGGTGGGCCAGGCTCAGCGGGGCGCCGTCGCCCGAGGCGGACCCGGTGGCGGCCAGCGGGTGGGCGGCGGGCAGGGCGGCGTACAGCGGGTCGCTCCAGAGCGGGAGCAGGTCCAGCCCGGGGACGCCGGCCGGACCGCGCACGAAGGCGGCGTCCAGCGCCCCCGAGTCGACCAGCGCGAGCCGCTGCGCCGGTGCGGCCCGGGTGAGCCGGACGCGCAGGCGCGGTGCGACGTCCGCCAGCGCGGCGAGGAGGCCGTAGAGCCGGTCGGCCGGCCCGTGGACGGCGCCCAGGCGGAGCACGCCGTCGGCCCCGGCGGCGATCTCGGCGGCCACCCGACGGGTGCGGTCGGCCGCCGCGAGGACGGCCCGGGCCTCCGGCAGCAGACGTTCACCGGCCGCCGTCAGCCGGACGTGCCGGGCCGAACGGTCGAAGATGAGCACCCCGAGCTCGCGTTCCAGCCGCTGAACCTGCTGGCTGACGGCGGACTGCACGATGCTCAGCCGCTCGGCGGCGCGGCCGAACCCGCCCTCCTCGGCCACCGCCACCACGTACGCCAGCTGCCGGAGCTCCATGCTCCCCCCTCACGAGCCGTTGAGCCGGCGGCGCCGACCCATCGCGATCACTGATCGGTGACATCGCCAACTGCTCCTGGTTCGGCCGCTATTCCCGGGCTCGAATGGATCCCGAACAGCTGGCCGACCGCGAAGGACACACCGATGCCGTCCCACCCGAACCCCCGCTCCACCTCCGACGCCACCCGTGAGCCGTTGCCCGGCGCGGGGGCGGCGCTGGTCGTCCGCGCGGCCGACGCCGAACTCGTCGCCCTTGCCGCGGGCAGCGCCTTCCACCTACTGGCCGACGGTGCCGCCGCCCCGTCCGGCGCCCCAGCGGCCGCCCCGTCCCGCGCCCCGTCCGGCGGCGCGTTCGGCGCCAACCGCCTCGTCCTGGCCGAGGGAGAGGACGGCGCCAGGCCGCACTTCCACGCGCGCTCCTCGGAGCTGTTCTACGTGCTCGGCGGCGCGGCGGAGTTCCTCCTGGGTGACCGGTCGCCCGCCGTCACGGCCGTCGCGGCGGGCGACCTGGTGGTCGTCCCGCCCGGGCTGTCCCACGCGTTCGGCGCGGCGCCCGGCCGCACTGCCGACCTGCTCGTGGTGATGACACCCGCGGTGGAGCGCTTCGACTACTTCCGCCACCTCGGCCGGATCGCCGCCGGACTGGACACCCTCGATCGGCTCCTCCCCGAACAGGAGCGCTACGACGTCCACTTCACGGACGCCGGGCCCTGGCAGCGTGCCCGCTCCGGCGCCACGCACTGACCTCGGCGCCCGCCCGGTCGCGGCGGACCCGCCCGGCCGGCGCCGGGCGGACGACGGCCCGGCGTCCGTCACATCACCACGCACGAAGGGCGGTCGGCCTCGTACAGTTTGCGACGGAAGGCCGCCGTCGCGTCACTGACCTGAACACTGAGCCCGAGGTCGAAGCTGTCGTCCGGGATCCTGGATCCCATCTCGAACTTGTTGTCGGCCGTCGAACCGCAGTACAGGCCGACGACGTGGCGGTCGTCGACCGCGACGAGTGCCGCGCCGGAGTCCCCGTTCTCACCCGGACCGCCTTCGGGCCTGATCTTCAGCAGTCCGCTCACGCCGATGACGTTCGGGTGGCGGCTCATGAACGCCCAACGATCCAGATCCACGATCTCCCCCCGTTGGATCCTCGCCGTGGACTTGCCGATCCACTGCACCAGCTCTCCCTTCTTCGGGGCGCGGGTCTCCAGCGCTGGCAGGGCGATCTCCTGGCCCTCCACGACAGGGGGACCGGAGTACAGCCCGCCGGCGATCTCCGTCGACGTCTCACCGTCGCCGGCGAGAAAGTAGGCGAAGTCGAACAGGGCGTCCGAGCGGTACTTGCCGTCGTCGAAGTAGGCGTCCGGGTCGGGGTACTCCTTCCCCGCGCAGACCGCCTCGACGACCCCGATCCTGCGGCTGCCGGGGGCCGACTGTCTGGGCTGCCAGACGGGGCTTCCCGGCCTGACGAGGACGTGCGCGTTCGACATCCCGATCCGGTGCCGCTCCGGGCCCCACAGAATCGTGGCGCCCAGGGTTCCGGCCAGCGGAATCGTCGCGCACTGGATCTCGTATCCGCCCGGGGTCGGCTTGCAGGGCGCGTCCAGTGGCATTCGAGGCTCCCGTCTCGTCTTGTCCGTGGTGGGGAGTGGGTTCGTCCGGTCGGTACCGGAGCGCTCGCTACGCTCGGTACCGGTCGGTGCGTCCGTCGGTGGCTCCGTCGGTGGCTCCGTCGTTGGTCACGTCGGTGAGGGACGGGGCCGGTGGAACGCGAGCCAGCACCTCCGGGGCGATGCTCGGCACCTCGTGCGGCGGGTCCAGCTTGTCGACGTGGGAGCCCCAGACGACGGGCGGTTGCCTCCCGCTGATGACCGAGGACTTGGCCCGGCCCGCGGAGCCGAACACGGTGAGGACATCCGTCAGCTGCCAGAAGATGACCATGAGGGGGGCCGCCCCCTGGGGGTTGGTGTACTCGTTGGTGACGACGGAGGTCGTCTGGGTCGAGGTGGTGACCTGTTGGGTGGTGGTTGAGGAGCGACTGAGTGCGGCCGAGACGGACGCACTGAACGGTCCCCAGCCGGCGCTGACGTCCGCACCCACGGAGATGTTCGTGGTCGCCGTGTCGGTGGAGCTCTCCTCGATTCCCGAGGTGATGGTGTAGCTGACGGTTCTGGTCTCGCCGCCGGCCAGGCTGTACGACTCCGGCAGGCGCTTCCAGTACTGCTCGCGGGTCACCGAGTTCCGGTTCTGGAGCTTCCCGGTGCCGACCAGGATCCGCGGCCCGTTCGGCGGAATGACCATGTCCCGGTTGGGTGTGGGGATTTCGCCGATGTCGTTCGGGTCCAGCAGGTCCGCACCGGTGATGAAGTGCACGTCAGCTGGCGAGGACGCCTTGAAGACGGCGGCGAAGGCCCCGGAGTACGACGCCTTGGCGAGGAAGTACTGCTCGGTCCCGGTCTGCATCGCCCACCCCTGTCCCGGGGCGAGCTTGATGCCCGGATATCCCGGCGCGAACCTTCCGGCTCTGTCGAGGCCGTACAGGGAGCAGTCGTAGCCGACCCAGTAGAGGTCCAGATGGACGGGCGTGTCGTTCTGGAGGATCAGAAAGCCCTCCGGCCGGCCCGACGGAGAGGAGTGGAGGGTGCCGTTGATGGCCTTCCGGTAGGTCTCGTTCATCTCCATGGATCCTCACTCCTCGCTGAGGTAGTAGACGCGCGGGCCGGTGGAGCAGATCGCCGCGAGCGGGCTGGAGTGCGCGACCGCCGGGAGGCCGGCCTCGGTGCTCAGGTCCGCGGACCACCACTCCCGGCCGTTCCGGTACAGGTGGATGAGTCGCTGCCTCGGGTCGACGTAGAAGAGGTGGCTCGACTCCGCGCTTTCCGAGAGCGTGACGGCCAGCGCGCTCGTCGCTGCGGCGACGGGGGCGGCCGCGCCGCGGTCGGCGCTCTCGGTCGGGCAGCTCGGCTCCCACCCGGAACCGCGCCAGACCATGTCGATCAGCCCGCCCCCGCCGTCCCGGTAGTACACGTGGGGTCGGCCGTCGCCGCCGAGGGCCGCGGCCATCGGGCCGGCGGCGGCCGCCGTGGGCGCTCCGGCCCAGGCGGAGAGGTCGGTGACCTCCCAGCGGGCGCTGCCCTCCGGATTCCGCTTGTCGGGCGGCCGGATCGAGTACGCCAGCTCGACGAGCCGGCTCTCGGTGTCCAGGTAGTAGACGCGCCGGAGGTCGGCGCCATCGTGCACGGCGGTCAACGGGCTGACCACGGCAGGCAGCGGTGCAAGGAGCTCCGCGGTGAGATCGGTGATCGACCAGAGTTCGCCGGCGGTGTTCACCCAGGACGCCTCGATCAGGTGGCCCCGGGCGTCCAGGTAGTAGATCTGCCGGTCCCGCCCGGTACTGGTGGCCGCGAGCTGCCCGACGGCGGAGGCCGGGGGTCCCTGGGCGCACGGCAGGTACTCCCAGGCACCGGCCGCCGACTCCGCCAGTGCGACCGGACGGTGCTCCCGGTCCAGGTAGTAGACCTGGAGGCCCCGACCGGCCGTCGTGGCCAGGGTGCTGACGCCGGCGGCGACGGGTGCGTCGATGGCAGCGGTGAAGACACGACTCTCCGCCCGGTCCGTGAAAGCCGCCGCCGCGGGCGTCAGAGCGGTGACGCTGCCGGTCAGGTCCTGGTAGTAGACCTGCCGGCCGTCACCGTCGCCCGCCACGGCGGCCAGGCCGCTCCGGGCGGAGGGCAGTGGAGCGACCTGCCGCCAGGGCGTCCGGTCCGGGCTCGAAGGGCCTTCCTGGGTAGCGAAGTTGAGATCGGTGTAGGTCCATCGGCCGTTGTTCTCGGCGACTTCGACGATGCTGGGGTTGGTCTCGCCGGCGATCCTCATGGCCTTGTCCTGTCGAGGTTCTGCCGATCCGGGTCGACGGCCGGATGGAGTTCCAGGAGCCTGGGGTGCACGGCCTGCCAGTCGTCGGCCCTGTCCTGCGCGGCCGGGCTGCTCGATGGCGACTTCAGCTCGTCGACACCGCGAGGGCCCCAGACGACGGTCGGTGTGGCGGCGGAGACGACGGAGGACAGCGAACGGCCCTTCGGACTGAAGACCGTGACGACGTCCGTCAACTGCCAGTTGAGGAACATCACGGGGGAATCCCCGTCGTTGACGTACGTCGTGGAGACGACCGACGTCTGCTGCGTCGACACGGTCACCTGCTGGGTCGAGGTCGACGACTTGCTCAGCGAAGCCGAGACCGACGCGCTGAACGGTCCCCATCCGGCCCGCGCGCTGGTGCTCACCGAATCGGCCGCGGTCTTCGTGTTCGAGGAACTCTGCTGCATGCCCGTGCTGATCGTGAAGTTGACCGCCCGTGTCTCGTGGGGGGCGAGACTGTAGGAGTCCGGCAGGCGCTGCCAGAACTGTTCGCGGGTGACGGTGTTCCTGTTCGGCAGCACACCGGCGCCCACGAGAATTCCCGGACCGTCCGGCGGGATGATCACACGGCTGTTCGGCTCGGGCACGCCTCCGATGTTGTTGGGGTCCAACAGGTGCAGACCCGAGAGGACGGCCACCTCCGGCCCGTCCCAGGTGTCGATGACGGACACGAAGGCCCCCGAATACGTGACTTTGGCAATCCAGTAGGTGCCGACCTCGCAGGCGATCAGGAAGGACCCGCCGCCGGGGTCGACGGTGACGCCGGGATACCCGGGCCGCCATTCCTTCCCGGCCCTGTTGTAGCCGACGTGATCGCCTTCGTCATTGATCCAGAAGAGATCCAGATGAACCGGTGTGTCGTTGACGATCTCCAGTATGCAGTCGTACCCGGCATCGCCCGAGACCAGAGTGCCGTTGATGGCGCGTTGGTAGGTGTCGGTCATTCTCATCGGTCGCTCCAACTGGTGCGGGGCCGAAGCCTGGGACGGTCCGGCCGCCCCGGTCGGTCATACCGGCGGCTCGTCGGTCAGGTAGTAGACATGAGCTCCGTCATCGGTGACGACGGCGGCCAGCGGGCTCTGCCTCGCGGGACGGGGGAGGTCCAGCTCACCGCTCAGGTCGACCCAGTCCCAGCTGTTCCCGGTCCGGATCAGGGTGAGCAGGTGGCCGAAGGCATCGACGAACGGGACGTATTCCAAGGCACTGTACGGATCGCTCGCGCCCGCGACCGAGGTGTTGCGCGCGGCGGGGGGCACGTGCTCCAGCACCTTCGGCGCCCACCCGTTCCCCTCCCGGCCCATCGTGCTGAGACCGTGGAACTCGTCCAGGTAGAAGACCCGGGACAGGGTGTTCTCAGGGCGGGTGTTCTCGACGGCGAAGGCGGCCATCGGAGTCGGCGTCGCCGTCCGGGGGGCGCCACTCGTGACGGTCAGGTCGAACGCGTCCCCCCGCATGTCACCTCGGCCGTCGAGCGCGATTTCGATGAGGTGTCCCGTCAGGCTCGGATAGTAGACGCGCCGGGCGCCGGAGCCGAGTTCCTCGGTGGCGAGCGAACTGAGTGAATAGGGAGCGGTATTGGGCTCGTCGGCGCCTCTGGTCCGGGAGGTGAGGTCGCGGAAGGTCTGGTTCAGCTCGGTGTCCCAGCGGACTTCGATGACGTGCCGGCCGCTCAGGTAGTAGGCGTACTGGTCCGCGTCGGTCGACAGTGCGGAAATCGGGGTGGCGGACGAGCCGGCGGGTGCGTCCTGGGCGATTCGGAACGACCACCGCCCCGAATCGTCGCCGTCCCACTGCAGTCGGACGATGCGACCGTGGGCGTCGAGGTAGTGGACGGCAGGGTGACCGGCCGAGGTCGCGGCGAGGCGGCCGCTCCCGGCGGCCGGTGCGCCGAAGTCGGTGGTGAGCCTTCGGACATCGAGCCATCTGCCGTCATGGACCAACTCGACGACGCTGCCGAAGGTGTCGACGTAGTAGAGGCGTTGACCGTCCGGGCCGGACCCGAGGGCGGCGAGGCCACTGTCGGCGGCGGCATACGGGACAGGACGTTCGAGGCCGGGCGTCTCGCCGAGCACCCGGTTCAGGTCGGCGTACGCCCAGACTCCCTCACGGTCCCGCGTGACCTCGATGACGCTCAATCTCTTCGTCCGGGTGGGGGATGCCCTTGTACCGGTGGTCATGATCCCATCCAATGCTCTCGGCCGGTCGGCACGGCGGCAGATGTGACGGGTACCCTGCGCGGGTGGGCGGACCGAGCGGACACCGCTCGGCGGCAAGCGCTTCGTGCGGACGGAGCCGGAACCGGGCTCCACGGCGGCACGACGTTCCTTTTCAAGGTTGCGACGATCGCGCCGAGTTCGCACCCGCTGGCTGTGTGTGGCGCCTCGGCGGCGGATCCCGGTGCGGCCCTCCGCCTGCCCGGCCGGGCAGGCCGCACGGCGGTGAGGAAGCCGCCGCCCTGAGGGGCGGGGAGCCGCAGGCTCCGACGGCTCGGAAGCCACCCCGTGCATGTCGCCGACCCCGTGCACGGCACCGGCCCCTTCCACGGCACCGACCCCGGGACCGGAAGGTCTCGGGGTCGGTGGGCGCCCGGTCGGCCCGGGCCGCGGGCCCGGCGGACCGGAGGTCAGCGGGCGGCGTCGAGCGGGCCCGCCGGCAGCAGGGGCCCCGGCAGCAGGGGGCCGGTGACGTGCTCGGTGTAGCCGTCATCGTCCGTGAAGGTCGTCGTGATCGAGCTGGCGCCCGAGGAGAGCACTCCGATCACGAGGAAGGCGACCAGCAGCCCGCGTCCGCCGCCGCTCAGTACCAGCGGGTGGGTCCCCGAGACCGGCCCGCCCGTCACCGGCGCCGGCTCGTCGCCGAACAGCCGCTTCGGGTAGGCGGAGGTGAGCATCAGCAGGTACGCCGTGTACCGCATCCGGTAGCGCAGGATCGCCGCCGTGGCCTCGAACAGCGGCTGCGGCATCCGGCCCAGAATCAGGACCACCAGCCAGCTGATGAAGGAGACCGCCCACCAGCCGGCGTACAGCACGGCCTGGATGATCATCGCGGGGATGACGAGCACGATCCGGAAGAAGACCGCGAGCCGGTTGAGCTCACCGGGCCGCAGCTCGACCTGTACGGGGTAGCCGGGCGTCCGGAACGCGAACGGCGGGTACCGGTCGTGGGTCAGCATCAGATAGGCGTTCACCCGGGTCTCGTACGGCACGTAGCCGGACAGGTAGTCGGCGGCGAAGCCCGGCAGCCGGCCGAGGAACAGCGCACCGAACCAACCGATCACGGTGACGAAGAACGCCACCACCGACAACGCCCAGAGCACGATGAACTGGGGGATCAGCAGCAGGATCCGCACCAGCACGGTGAGCCGGTTCTGCGGCCCCGGCGGGGGCATGTCCAGTACCGGCAGCCACTCACCGTCCAACGGAGTGGGCGCGGGGGGAGCCTGCCACATCCGGGCCTCCAGGTCTCGACACCAGGCACACGGTGGTGCACCGTCCTGTGCTCCGAAGATCGCAGCCGCCCGCCGCCCGCGCGCGCTGCACTACGCCGCCCGGGCGATCGCGGTGCGGGCGGTGAGGTACGTGCAGTGAGGTACGTGCGGGGCGGTCCGGTGCGGGGGGTCTCGGCGGTGGGTGCGCCGTGGCACCGGACCACGTCGACGAGTCGCACCCGCGGTTGCTGACGCGGACACTTCCAGCGGATCGGATGGTCATATTCACGCTCCAGGTGGCCTGGAATCGATCAGAAGAGATCACTTCCAGGCATCCGGTGCTCCCTCGCGGCACCGGGAGGGAGGATCGCAGCTGCGGTCGTCCGTGCCGCCGTTGTGACATGCCTCGGCCATGCAGTGCTCACGTGTGGGGGTGCCCGGTTGCCAACCATCGACGACCACGACGAACGCGACGACCATGACGGGCGCGACGGGCGCGACGACCACGACGACCTCGCCGACTTCGACGCGTTCCTCCGGGTCTCCGCCGGGCTCACGGGGTTCGACGAGGCGGAGCTGCGTGCCACCGGCATGGCCCACGAACACCACCGCACCCTGCTCGCCCGCCGGGTCCGTGACGAGCACGCCATCATCCAGCTCTGGTACGTCGGAGCGTGGCCGGGCGAACCGCCCTCCTCGCCCCGCGCCTACGACCGGGGGCTGATGTGGCGCACTTTCCAGGGCACCGCGCCAGGTGCCGCCGCGCCCGGGCACGGCAGCTGGGCCGAGGCGCCGCCGCACGGCGGTGGCCGGTGAGCGCGCGCTGGGACGCCATCGTGGTGGGCGCAGGTTTCGCCGGTTCCCTGGTCGCCGAGCGCCTCGGTGCGCAGGGCTGGCGCGTCCTCGTCCTGGAGGCCGGCCACCCGGCCCGCAGTGCCGTTGCCACCACGACGGCGTACCGCGCCGCCGGCGGCGGGACTCCCACCTCCCCGTACCCGCTCAGCGAGGATGCGCCGTCCCCCGACGTGGGCGACCTCACCGGGCGACCGGACGGCGGCTTCGACGCGACCGGCCACCTGGTGCAGCACGGACCCCTGCCCTACGCCAGCGGCTACCTGCGGGTCAACGGGGGCACCGGACTGCTGTGGACCGGACTCGCCCCGCGCATGCACCCCGAGGACTTCCGCACCGGCGACCTCGGCCACGGCCGCAACTGGCCGATCGGCTACCACGATCTCGAACCGTACTACCGCCACGCCGAGCGGGAACTCGGCGTGGCGGCCGACGCCGACCAGCAGCGCGAGGCCGTCGGCCTGCCCATTCCGGAGGGTTACGTCTTCCCGAGCCGCGCCATCGCCGCCAGCTACCTCGACCGGCAGGTCGCCCGTGCCCTCGACGGCCGCACCGTCCGCGACCCCGCCGTGGCGGAGGTCGCACGCCTCGCCGTCACCACCACGCCGCACGCCCGCAACGGGCTGCCCGGTGGACCGGCAGCGGATTCGCCGCACGGCCCGGGCGCGACCGCTGCGGGCGGTGCGCCCTGCGCCGGTAGCGCCAGCTGTGTCCCGATCTGCCCGACCGGTGCCAAGTACACGCCGCTGCGTACCCAGGCCCGCTGGTCCGAGACCGTCGAACTGCGCACGGACGCCGTGGTCGGCCGGGTGATCGCCGACGGCACGGGCCGGATCACCGGCGTCGACTACCTGTCCGGCGGCGCCACCCACCGGGTCGAGGCCGACCTCGTCGTCCTCGCCGCCCACGCCATCGAGAACGCCCGGCTGCTGCTCCTCTCCGGCCTGGCCAACCGCAGCGACCAGGTCGGCCGGAACCTGATGGACCATCCGGCGCTGCTCACCTGGGGCCTGATGCCGGACCAGGTCGGCCCCTACCGGGGCCCGGGGTCGACCAGTGGAGTGGAGGCGTTCCGCTTCGGTGCGGGCCGCACCCGCCGCGCGCCCTTCCGGATCGAGATCGGCAACTGGGGCTGGTCCTGGGCCGCCGGGCCGCCGCAGGTCGAGGTCACGGAGCTGCTCGCCGCCGGGGTGCGCGGGAAGGAGCTGCGCGACCGGCTGGGCGACCGGCTCGGCCGGCAGTTCGCGTTCCAGTTCGAGCTGGAACAGCCCGCCGACCCGGCCAACCGCGTCACCCTCGACCCGGACCGGCGGGACCGGCTCGGCCTGCCCCGCCCCGCCCTGCACTACGACCTCTCCGCCTACGTGCGGCGGGGCATGGCCTCGGCCCGAGCCGTCTCCGACCAGCTCTTCGCACTGCTCGGTGCCGAGGACCACACCCGCTACGAGGCCGGGCCGCGCTGGCCGGGCCGGCTGGAACACGAGGGCCGCCCGTACGCCTACCGTGGTGCGGGCCACGCCGGCGGCACGCACATCATGGGCGACTCGCCGGCCGACTCCGTCGTCGACCAGTGGCAGCGCTGCTGGGACCACCCCAATCTCTACGCCGTCGGCTGCGGCTCGATGCCCTCGCTCGGCACCTCCAACCCCTCGCTCACCATGGCCGCGCTCGCGTTGCGCAGCGCCGACCGGATCCACCGCGACCTGCTGGCGCTGCACCGAGCGGTGACGCTCGGCGCACCAGCGGGCCCGCCCGTGCCCGCCCACCGACCGACGGAGTCCTGATGACCGCCCTTCCGCTCCCGCCCGTCCCGGAGCCGTACCACCTGCCGTTCCACTACGGCGCGCTGCACAACATCGGCGTGGACTACCTCGTCTCCCCGGGTCCGTGCCGCGACCTGCTCGCCAAGCGCCACCCGGGCCTGGCCGTCGCCCTGTTCGACGGCATGGCCTGCGTCTCGCTGAACTACCAGCTCTACTTCGCGCAGTACCCGGGCGGTGGGGGGATCACCCAGGAGGTGGAGATCAACGTCATCGCCCACCCGCAGTTCGCCGAGGACCGCCTGCCCGAGCTCAACTACGGCCAGTACGCCCGGGGGTACGACCAGACCAAGCTGCTCGGGATTGCCCGGATGCACGTCCTGTGCGACAACCCGCTCGCCATCGACGCGGGCCGCAGGCTCTACGCCGAGCCCAAGCGGGCCGGCTGGTTCGACGCCGTGATGCCCTCGCTCAACGCCCCGTCCGTGCGCGAGCGCTGGTCGGTCTCCTGCCGTCGGGCCTCGCTCGGTCCGGAGGGCCTGAGCCGCCACGACGGGGAACTGTTCGCCGTCGAGGCCGACCTGGTGGGCCTCACACCCGAGGGCGTCGACAACACGCCGATCACCGGCTACGGCACCGACGAGGAGGGCCGACTGCTGGCCGGGCCGCTCAACGTCCACCAGCAGTACCGGTTCTACGCACTGGACGACCGTAGCGCGGCGCGGGTCCGGCTCTCCCTCGGCGAGCGCTCCGAGGTCGCCGCTGAGGACGGGGAGGCCGAGGAGGTGGTCGGCGATCTCGACCGGCTCGTTGGTAACGCGCCCGCCGCCGGAGTGTGGACCTACCAGTCCCCGCCGGTCGCCGCGCACCACCGGCCGTACTACGTTCGCTGACCGCGCTCGTTGACCTACGTTCGTTGAGCACGGCGTCCGTCGTGCCCCGACCACCGCGCTCGGGGTGTGGGCGACTCCGCTCCGGATGTGTCCGGTGCGGGCGCCCGTGACCAGCGGCCGGCGAGAAGGGTACCGGCGATCAGCTGGAGCTGGTGATACACCATCAGTGGCAGGACGAGGAGCCCGGCCTGCGGTCCGAACAGGACGGTCGCCATCGGCAGGCCGTTCGCCAGGCTCTTCTGCGAACCGCAGAGGACGGCCGCGATGCCGGACGCCCGGTCGAGCCCCAGCAGGTGCGCGCCGAGCCGGGCGAGGCCGAGGGTGGCACCGAGCAGCACGAGCAGCACCGTCAGCAGACCGAGCAGCGCGGTGGGGGTGGTCATGCTCCAGATGCCCTGGGCCACCGCCGCACTGAATGCGGTATAGACGACGAGCAGGATCGAGCCTCGGTCCACCGGGGTCAGGAACCGTTTGTGCCGGGCCAGGAAGCTGCCGATGCGTGGGCGCAGCGCCTGCCCGAGGAGGAACGGAGCGAGCAGTTGCGCACCGATCCGCAGCAGGCCGTCCGCGGACAGGGCGGTGTGAGCGCCCAGCAGCCAGGCGGCCAGCAGCGGTGTGAGGAGCAGGCCGGCCAGGCTGGAGTAGGTGCCCGCGCAGATCGCTGCCGGGACGTTGCCCCGGGCGGCGCCGGTGAGCGCCACCGAGGACTGCACCGTCGACGGGACGAGGCAGAGGAACAGCACCCCCGTCTGCAACTGCTCGGAGAGCGGACGGGGCGTCAGCGCACCGGTGGCGAGCCCGAGCAGGGGGAAGAGGACGAAGGTGGAGGCCAGGACCAGCCCGTGCAGCCGGACCTGGCGCAGCCCGGCCAGTGTCTCGCGGGCGGAGAGCCGGGCGCCGTAGAGGAAGAAGAGCAGCCCGACCGCGAGATCGCAGGCCAGCTCGGCCGCGCGGGCGGTCCGACCGGTGGCGGGCAGTAGCGCGGCGAGCAGCACGGTGCCCGCCAGCGCTGCCACGTACGGGTCGAGGCCCCGAAGCCGGAGCCCGGGCCGGACCCGATCCGGCCCGGGCCGGACCCCGCCGCTCATTCGCCGCTCCCCGCCGACGAGTCGGCCGCACTGACCGGAGCGAGCCCAAGCACCGTGCCCACCATCGCATTGGCAGGCCCGTGGTCGCTGCCGGCCGTGCCCTGTCCGGTCTGGAGGTTGCCCGCCTTGTCGATCTCCAGGAGCGAGTCCGTACTCACCAGCGAGTCCGCATGCGAGTTGTCGATCACTGTGATCAGGCTGCCGCCCGCCACCGCGGGCGCCGCGGCGCAGCCGAGCAGTGCCCATGCCCCGAGCACCCCGGCGACGGCCAGACGCCACAGAGCCGCCGTGCCCGGCAGCGCGCCACCCGGCAGCGCGCCACCTGGCAGCGCGCCACCCGAGGCCCACCCGCGTGGCGCCGACGTCACGCGCGCACCGCCTCGCGCCGGCGCGGGCGGGCGATGTTCCGCTCCAGCAGCTCGGTGGACTCGCGGACGCCGATCTGCGGGCTCTCCTCGGCGGGGGCCGGCAGCCGGCCGTCGGCCACCTTCAGCCCGGCCAGTGCCTCGTCCATCGCGCGGTGGGCGGCGAACAGGCAGGGAGTGCTGTAGATGGCGACGTCCACGCCGAGCTCTCCCAGCTCGGACAGCGAGAGCCGGGGGGACTTGCCACCGGCGATCTGATTGAACAGCAGTGGCTTGTCGCCCACGACCTGCCGGATCCGCCGGATCCACTCCTCGCTGCGCACCCCGTCCACCAGGACGACGTCGGCGTCGGTGGCGGCGAGTGCCTCGGCCCGCAGCAGGATGTCGCTCTCCTCGGTGGCGTCCGTCCGGGCCACCACCAGGAGGTCGGTGCGGGCGGCGAGGACCTGATCGAGCTTCTCCAGGTACTCCTCCAGCGGCAGTACCTGCTTGCCGTCGGCGTGGCCGCAGCGGCGCGGGCGCTTCTGGTCCTCCAGAATCACGCCGGAGGCGCCGATCCGTTCCAGCCTGCGCACCACGTGGCAGGCCACCTCCGGATCGACGTAACCGTCGTCGATGTCGACCAGGAGGTGGTGCTGCGGGAACGCCCCGCGCAGCCGCTCGACGAAGGCCACCATGTCCGGCCAGGCGATGAAGCCGATGTCGGGCAGGCCGTAGTAGGAGGCCGCGAAGCCGAATCCCGAGACGAACATGCCGTTGTAGTGCTCGGCCGCGATCGACGCCGAATACATGTCGTAGACGCCGATGAGCGGGGTCGTTCCCTGGGCCGCGATGTCCTCGCGGAGGCGCTGTCCGTAGCCCGGCGCCATGTCTCCGTGAAGCACTGCCTTCTCCTCACTTGCCAAGGTGGGGCGCGGCGCCGGGGGAGGCTCGACCGGCCGACAGCAGGTCGCCCACCCCGCACGCGACGCGCACAGGACTTTGCCTGAACTTGGCCATTGGTAGGGCCAAATGAGGCGTTCTCACTATGCGACCTTTAATGTTCCGTGGGCAAATCTTTAAAGGAAGTTCCCTCGCGTGGGCGATGGGTGCTCATATTGATATGACAGGCAGATGAAAAGTCGGTGGCGGGGCGCCAATCGCCCCGCCACCGACTTCCCGGACGTCCGGACTCCGGGTGAGGAGATCAGCCGCGCACCGTTGCCGGGCGGAGCCTGCGCACGGCGCCCCGTACGGTGGCGGCCAGCAGGTGGGCCGCGCCCGCCGGCGCCGGCAGCTCGACGAGCGGCCGGGTCGACAGGCCGGGCCCGGTCTCGCGGGCCCGGTCGCGGCCGTAGGAGTCGGGGTACGGGGCGAGTGCGCGGCCCAGGGCCCGGTCGGTGAGGGAGTGCTGTCGGGCCGTCATGCTGTCCCTCCGACGGGGCGCAGGGTGGTGGTGCCGAGGCGGCGCTTGGCCTCCAGGGCGGTGCTCTGGAGTCGTTCGGCCTCTGCGGCGAGGACCCCGGTCCGCCGGGGGTCCGTGTCAGCCGCCGTGGTCGCCGAGGCTCAGCCACCCGCGGGCGACGTACCAGTGGCCGCCCGCACGCAGGTGGTCCACCAGGGCGCGCTGGAGCGGGGTGTCCCGGGGCAGCGAGTCCAGCGGTCGGCCGGCGTCCCCGAAGACGTAGCGGAGCGGGTTGTCGTCCTCCGGCTCGCCGGGCGGGCGAAGCGGGGTGAACCGCCGCTGGAACCGGACGATGTTGGAGTCCGCCGGCAGGTAGCGGCAGAGCTGAGGGTCGAGCAGCCAGGAGAAGGCGCACGCCGCCGGGTACGGCTCGCCGGGGAAGTGCCGGGCGAAGAACCCGCGGGCCCGGGCGAGCGCGCGGTCGCAGGCTTCGGGGGAGAGCGGGCCGCAGTGGTCGGGGATGTGGAGCTGGAGGCACCAGGGGCCGAACCCGGCCCCGGCGGCCGCCTCGGCGTCCGGCCCGGTGAGCCGCTTGCGCTGGAACTGGAGCCGTCCGAGCTGGTACAGCTCGCCCCGGAAGTGCAGGGTCAGCCAGCCGGGGTTGCCCAGGCCGCCGGGGTGGCCCCGCCACCGGCTCACCACCAGCTGTCGGCCGAGATCGGCCAGAGTGGTCCGGGTCACCGCCGGGCTGATCCCGAGCGCACGGTGGTACGCCCGGGTCTGCGGCGCGAGGGCGACGAAGAGCAGGGTCAGGAGGTGCCCGGGACCTTCGAACTCCACCGGCCGGCCGCCGCCGAATCCGGAGGGCCGACCGACCGTCCCGACCGCCGCCGACTGCTCGCGCAGGACCTCGTCGAACGCGGCCCGCAGCCCCCGGTCCCGGGCCAGCCCGGTGCGCGCGGCGAGGACGGCGTTCACCTCGTCGAACGGGACGGCGAGTTCGAGCAGCACCTCGGGCAGCCGCTCCGTGTCCGGCAGCGTGAACGGCTCCATGGAGACCCTCCTCAAGGCCCGGCCCGGCGGCGACCCACCGACCCTATCGGGGAACGGCGGTCACGGTTGGGGCGCTCGGGGCGCTCGGGAACCGAGGAAGCCGGGCTCGGAGCCGGATCAGGGCGCGGGGCTCAGCGCAGCAGAGTGAACACCAGCGCGCAGACTCCACCGAGCGCCGTCCCGGCGAGTACCTGCGCGGGTGTGTGGGCCTTCAGCACCAGCCGAGACCAGCCCACGGCCACCGGCGCGGCCGCCGCGAGCGGCAGGACCACCGGGCCGAACGCCAGCACCAGGATCATCGCGGCACCGCCGGCCACGGCGTTGTGCAGGGAGACCTGCCACCACACCGTGACGGCCAGCGCTGACACCAGACCGGCCAGCATCGCGACGACCAGTGCGCCCACCTCCGCGGGAGCGTCCAGCGCGTACAGCAGCGCGACACCCGCCACCACCGACAGCAGGCTGGCGGCCATCGGGACGACGCGCTGGCGGCGGATCCGGATGTGCTTGTCGGTCAGTGTGCCGCGCCGCACCCCCAGGGCGATGACGCCCAGCGGGACCACTCCGCAGAACCACGCGGCCAGTAGTCCCCAGCCGGTCCCCGACCAGTCCTCGGTGCTGTGGGCGCCGACCAGCAGGAGGAGGACGATGGCCAGGTGCGCGGGCGCCAGGGTCTCGGTGACGATCCGCGCGGTCCGCTCGCGCGGTGAGGCGGCGGCGAAGGCCGGCGGCTCGGGCGGGACGAAGGCGCTCATCCGGGCAGCGCGGAGCGGGCCGGCAGGGTGATGGTTCGGTGCATCGCGACACCCTACCGACCGCGGTCGACGTCGGTCGCCCGGGCACCGTCGGGCGTGGCCGGGGCGCCAGGCCGGCCCCGCCCGACGGTGCCCGGGCGGCGCCCGGCAGCCCGGCAGCCCGGCAGCCCGGCCGATCCGGACCACCGGCCGGATCAGCCGGTCCGGACCACCGGCCGGGCGGCGCGGCGCTCGCGCAGCGCCTGGAGGAGCCGCCTGGTCGCGCGGGTGGCGACCGGAGGCAGCAGGTCCAGCGCCAGGCGCCGCGGGGCCGAGCGGTGCGGCTGGGCCGAACCCGGCTTGACCGCGTAGTTCAGCCGAACCACCCGTGCACCGGCGATGGAGTCCTCGTCCACGGTGTAGCCGTCGGCCCGCCAGTCCCGGGTGAGCAGCACCCGCTGCAGCGCCTCGGCGTCCCCCCAGGTGCCGTAGAACTTCATCGGGGTGAGCAGCACCGGCCGCAGCCCGCCGGTGAACACGGCCTGCCAGACCGCCGCCGAGACGCCGGGGGTGTGTTCCGAGCGGTAGTCGTCGAGCGCGACCAGTCCGTTCTCGCCCAGCGCGGCCCGGGCCACCTCGATGTCCCCGGCGACGTGCTCGTAGAGGTGCGAGGCGTCGATGTGGACGAAGCGGCAGCTGCCGTCCGGGATCCGGTGGTCGGCCAGTACCGAGGTGGCGGCCTGCACGATGACCGGCAACTGCGGGTGGAACGCGAGGTAGTTGGCCTCGAAGGCGGTCCTGGTCAGGGTCTTGCGGTAGGACATCGTCATCTCGGCGGCGTTGTCGGCGTCGCCCGCCTCGGAGTCGAACAGGTCGCAGACGGTCAGCTGCTCGCCGGACCGGAGGTGGTCGCCGAGCAGAACGGCGCTCCGGCCGAGGTAGGTGCCCAGTTCGAGGATGTCGCCGGTGTGGCCCGCCGTGCTCTGTTCGGCGAGGAAGTGGGCGAAGGCCTCCTGGTCGACCTTGAAGAACCAGCCGGGGATGCCGTCCCGCGTCAGGTGCTGCGGGCGGGCGGTTCCGGTGTCGGCAGTGGGCACGGCGGCCTCCAGGGGTGCGGGCATGGCCCGGCGCGTACGGTTCACCCCGCGGCGGCGCCATGGTGTGAGGCGGATCATCATAGCGACGACAACGCCCTGCTGCGCCAGGCTCGGAACGGGATTCGACGGATCGTTTCGCACCCCTGTGCGCCGGCCCCGGCGTGCCCTAGGCGACCGCCGAGCAGGTCCGGTCCGACGTCGGCCCGAGGTCCGGTCCGAGGCCCGGCCCGGGGTCTGCCCCGGCTGCCCGCCGGCGGGATCCGTCCGAGGGGCCCCGACCCCACGGCCGGTCTCAGGAGGCCGCCCGGTCGCCCTCCAGCTCGGCGATCGTCGCGACCAGCCAGGCCCGCTCGGCGGCGCCGGACGCGCGTGCGACCAGCAGCATGCCCCGCCGGAACGGGCTGGGCTCCTGCTCGGCCGTGACCGGCCGGCCCTGCGCGTCGTAGAAGAAGCTGCTCGGCGTCTCCAGGAACGCCAGACGCCGGCGCAACACCGCGGCCTGCGCGGCCGGGTCGGTGAGGCGGTCGAGGAAGGCGGCCACCGTGAAGAACCGGATCTGGTCGGAGATCTCGGCCTCGGCCGGGTCGGCCAGGCGGCGCTGCAGTTCGGCCCGGCCGTCGGCGGTGAGCTCCAGGATCTGCCTCGGCACGGCGCCGCTGCCCGGCTCGCGGTGACGCTCCAGCAGCGCGGCCTTCTCCAGGCGGGCGATAGCGGGGTAGAGCGCGCCGTCGCTGACGGGCCGGACATGCCCGGTCAGGCCGGTGATCCGTGACTTCAACTCGTAGCCGTGCAGCGGCTCGTCGTACAGGAAGCCGAGAATCGCGAGGGTGAGCACCGGTGCAGCCCTTCCGTCGTCGCGCGCTCCGTCCGGCCGTCATACTACCTCTTGCCGAGGTGCATCGAATCGATGTATCTCTATTCGAGACAGCCAGACGGCCAGGGAGCCAGACGGCGAGACGGCGAGATGGCGAGCGAGCGGCCGACCAGGCCCACGAGACCGGGGGAACGACCATGCGAGGGCACCTGTCGAGGCTGATCGGGTTGGCGGGGCCGGTCTACGCCGGGCTCCTGTCCGGGGTGATCGCCTCGGTCATCGGGACGTTCTGGGTGGGCCGGCTCGGCGGGCCGGCCGTCGCCGCCGTCACCCTCGCCGGCACCGTCGAGAACCTGCTGCTCGGTCTGGTCCTGGTGGTCGCCTCCGGCGCCACCGTGCGGATCTCGCACGCCGTCGGCGCGGCGGACCTCGCGGCGGCCGGCCGTACCGCGCGGGCGGCCTGGCGGCTCTGTGCCTACGGCAGCCTGGTGCTCGCCGTGCCCGGCTTCCTGCTGCGCCACCCGATCGCGGACGCCTTCCTGGACGGCCCCGCCGCCGCGCTCGCCGCGGACTACTTCGCGGTCTCCTTCCCCGCGGTCGGGCTCTTCTTCGGTCAGCGGGTGGCCGACGAACTCTTCAAGGGCACCGGTGACACCCGGACGCCGATGCGGCTCGCCCTGCTGGGCAATGCGCTGCTGCTCGTCCTCGACCCGGTGCTGATCTTCGGCGCCGGACCGCTCCCGGCGCTCGGCGTGACGGGCGCGGCCGTCGCGCTGACCGCCTCGCGCGCCACCGCCTTCGCCGTCACGGTGCTGCTCCGGCGCCGGCAGCGGCTGACCGCCCCGGCGGGCGGGCTCCTGCCGGAGTCCCGTCGGATCGTCTCCGCGGGCGCGCCGTTCGGCTTCGACTTCACCGCCCGGATGGGCGTCGGCACGGCGCAGCTCGGCCTGGTCGCGGCCTTCGGCGTCCCGGCCGTCGCCGGCTACGGGGTGGGCTACCGCGTGCTGTTGATCGTGACGATGTCCTTCTACGCCGTACGGCAGGCCGCCGCGATCGAGGCCGCCCGGCTCACCGGCGCGGGTGACGCGGACGGGCTGCGCACCCTGGGGCGCGACACCGCCCGGCTGGCCGGAGCCCTCGGTGCGGGTGCCGCCGTGCTCTGCGCGGCGCTGGCGGTGCCGGTCACCGCGCTGTTCACCGAGGACCGGGCGGTGGCCGCCCAGTCCGTCGGCTTCCTGCGGATGGCCGGGCTCTACCTGCTGCCGTACGCCCTGGTGGTGGCGCTCGGCGGCGTGCTGCAGGCCACCGGGGCGGGCCGCGCGCTGGTGGTGGCCGTTCTGGTCGGGCTCACCGTCCAACTCGCCGCCGGCGTGGGGCTGTCGGGCCCGTTCGGGGTGGCCGGTCTCTGGGCGGGCATGTCGGTCGGCGCGGTGACCCAACTGGTCCTGATGCGCCTGCCGGCGGTGCAGCGCCGACGGCCCGGCTCGGCGGGGCGGTCCGTACCGACAGGCCCCGCCGACCCCGCCGAGCAGGCCGACCCCGCCGATCCCGTCGACCCTGTCGAGCCGGCCGGGTCGGGCGCCGGGGTCAGCCGGTCGTCGGAGCCCGCGCGATGACGCCCAGCCCCTCGCCACGCCCCAGCCCCTCGCCGCGCCCCAGCCCCTCGCCGCGCCCGCCGCGTTCGCGGTGCGCGCTTCGCGCGGTCAGCCCGGACGCCGCACCTCGGCCACCGCTGCCCGGGCCTGCCCCGGGAGCCGGGTGGTGAGCAGGGCGCCGACGGCGGCCACGGCCGCGAGGGCGAGCAGGGCCGGGCCCATGGCGGCCACGAGCGGCCGGCCCGCGCTCAGCAGGGTCGCGACGGCCGTGCCGAGGGTGGGGCCGATGTTCATCACGGTCTGCTGGAGGCCCCCGGCGACACCCGCGTCGGCCACCGAGGCGTCGCGGACGAGCACGGCGGTGGCGGTGACCATCACCGTGCCGAACCCGGTGCCCAGCAGGAGGAAGCTGCTGCCGATCGCGACGGCTCCGGACGACTCGTCGAACCGGGCGGCGAGCACGGCACCGAGCGTGACCAGCAGCATCCCCGCCCCGGCCGTGGCGCGGGCCCCGTGACGGCGCATCAGCACGGCGGCGGCCGGGGCGGCGGCCACCATGGTGACGGCCAGCGGCAGCGCCCGGAGCCCGCACTGGAACGGGTCCAGGCCGAGCACGTCCTGCAGGAAGTAGGTGGCCAGGAACAGCGTCCCGAAGAGCGCCGCGGACGCGGTCAGCAGCACCCCGAGCGCCGACCCGACCGTGGGCGACGCGATCACCCTCGGCGGCAGCAACGGGTGCGCCGCACGTCGCTGCTGGTGGAAGAAGGCGAAGCCGAGCAGCGTGGCGGCGACGAGGCCGAACTGCGTGGTCGCCGTCCAGCCGTGCTCGGGCACGCCGACGAGCGTGTGCACCAGGCAGGCCAGCGTCGCCGCGAGCAGGCCCGCGCCCGCCAGGTCGAGCGAGCGCAGGGATCCGGTGGCCGGGTCGGCCGGCGGCTGCGGAATCCGCACCGCCAGGGCGGCGAGCCCGGCCGCGACGGCGGGGGCGACGGTGAGGAAGAAGACGGCTCGCCAGCCCAGTTGGGCGGTCAGCGCCCCGCCGACGACCGGTCCGGCCGCGGCCGCCAGCCCGATCGCGCTGGTGCGCAGGGCGATCGGCATGGCGAGCCGGTCGGCCGGGTAGGCCGCGCGCAGCATGCCCAGGGTCGCCGGTTGCAGCAGCGCGCCCGCCACGCCCTGGGCGACGCGCAGGCCGATCACCCAGCCGACGCCGGGCGCCAGGCCGATCGCGGCGGAGGTGGCGGCGAAGCCCAGCACGCCGATGGCGAAGACGCGTTGGTGCCCGTA
Organism: Kitasatospora sp. NPDC050463; assembly: GCF_040655255.1. Classification (NCBI taxonomy): domain Bacteria; kingdom Bacillati; phylum Actinomycetota; class Actinomycetes; order Kitasatosporales; family Streptomycetaceae; genus Kitasatospora; species Kitasatospora sp. NPDC050463. The sequence continues at coordinate 136,795 of NZ_JBFAJO010000010.1, read as the reverse complement.
GCGGTCGCCCAGCCGCCCGGCGAAGACCAGCAGGCCGGCGACCGCGATCAGGTACGCGGTGCTGGTCCACTGCACGGCGGTGAAGGAGGCGTCCAGGTCGTGTTGCATCGTGGGCCGGGCGACGGTGAGCACCGTGCCGTCCAGGGCCACGATCGCGGCGCCGGTGATGCTGCCGGCCAGGGTGAGACGTTGACGCGCGGACGTGGTCACCGGGCCTCCGGGCCGAGGTGGGCGGCGAGGGCGGCGCGCAGCAGCGGCTCGACGTCGTCGCCGCCGGTGGCGAGTTGCAGACTGCCCCAGGCGCGGAGCTGGGCGAGGCCGTGCAGATTGGCCCAGAGCGCACCGGCGACGACTGCGGGCTCCGCACCGCTCGGCGGCCGCACCTGGGCGACCAGAAGGGTGAGGGTCTCGAAGAGCGGAAGGCTGGTCCGGCGCAGGCCGATGCCGCTGCCCTCAAGCAGATCGTGACGGAACATCAGCTCGAACATGCCGGGCGCGGCGGCCGCGTAGTCGAGGTAGGCGTGGGCGAGGGCGGCGAGCCGTTCGCGCGGGCCGGTACCCGCGGCGTGGTCCGCATCGGCGAGGGCGGCGGCCAGTTCGTCGAAGCCGTGCCGGGCGATGGCGGACAACAGTTCGACATGGGTGGCGAAGTAGCGGCGTGGCGCGCCGTGCGAGACGCCGGCCTGGCGGGCGATCTCGCGCAGGGTGAGCGCGTGCACGCCCTCGCCGGTCACCAGTTCGACGCCGGCCGCCACCAGTCGGGCGCGCAGACCCGTGTCCTGATCGTTCATGGACACTGTCTACCAAAGCGGAGTAGACAGTGTCTACTCGCCGTCGCGGGGGTGGGCCGGGCAGAATCGGCGGTATGGACGAAGGCGGCGAACCGGCCTGCTGGCTGGACCGGGTCTGCCCGGCTTGCGGGCGGTTGCGCGAGCGGACCGGGCCGGAACCCTGTCCGGACTGCGGTGCCCGGCCCGAGCCCGAGCCCGAGCCCGAGCCCGAGCCCGAGCCCGAGCCCGAGCCCGAGCCCGAGCCCGAGCCCGGGGCGGAGCCGGCGGCGGCCCCGACCGTGCACCCGGCCGTGCATCCGCGGGCGGCCCCGGCGGCGGGGCCGGGCGTGGACCCCGGGGCGAATCGGGCCTCCTGATCCGCCCCGGGGCCGTGGTCAGCGCGGGAGCCCGTTGGCCGGTTGCTCCTGCGCGGGTCCGCCGTGCGCGAGTTCGCCGTGCGCGGGTCCGTCGTACGCGTCGTGCGCGAGTCCGTCCGGTGCGACACCCCCGGGTGCGATTGCGTCCTCCGGGCCGGTCCCCGGCAGCCGTTCGGCGGCCGGCGCGTCCCGCACGGCGGGTGCCCAGCGCCCCCGTCCCCGCCCGCGGCCGCGCAGCGCGCCGAGCCGCTCCACCGCGGGTTGGGTGGACCGGGCGGCGAGCGGTCCGGTGACCACCAGGATCAGCACGTACGCGGTGGCGAACGGGCCCAGCTCGGGTTCGATGCCCGCGGTGACGGCGAGACCGGCGATGACGATCGAGAACTCCCCGCGCGAGACCAGCGCCCCGCCGGCCCGCCAGCGACCGCGGTCGGCGATCCCGGCACGGCGGGCGGCCCAGTACCCGGTGGCGACCTTGGTGAGCGCGGTGACCAGGGCCAGCAGCAGCGCGGGCAGCAGGACGGGCGGGATGCTGGTGGGATCGGTGCTGAGCCCGAAGAACACGAAGAAGACCGCCGCGAAGAGGTCCCGCAGCGGGCTGAGCAGGGTGTGCGCGCCTTCGGCGGCCTCGCCGGAGAGGGCGATGCCGACCAGGAAGGCCCCGACCGCCGCCGACACCTGGAGCTGCTGCGCGAGGCCGGCGACCAGCAGGGTGAGCCCGAGGACGACCAGCAGCAGCTTCTCCGGGTCGTCGTGCGAGACGAACTTCGAGATCACCCGGCCGTAGCGGAGGGCGACGAAGAGCACGGCGCCGGCGGTGGCGAGCGCGATGGCGAGGGTGAGCGAGCCGGCGAGCAGCCCGGCGCCGGCCAGCAGTGCGGTCAGGATCGGCAGGTAGACGGCCATCGCCAGGTCCTCCAGCACCAGGATGCTGAGGATCACCGGGGTCTCCCGGTTGCCGAGCCGGCCGAGGTCGCCGAGCACCTTGGCGATCACCCCGGAGGAGGAGATCCAGGTGACACCGGCCAGCACCACGGCGGCGACCGGGCCCCATCCGAGCAGTAGCGCGGCTGCCGCGCCGGGCACCGCGTTGAGCAGGAAGTCGACGGCGCCGGCCGGGTACTGGGCCTTGAGGTTGGTCATCAGGTCGGCGGCGGTGTACTCCAGACCCAGCATCAACAGCAGCAGGACGACGCCGATCTCGGCGCCGGTGGCCACGAACTCCTCGCTGGCGCTGAGCGGTAGCAGCCCGCCCTTGCCGAAGGCCAGCCCGCCGAGCAGGTAGAGCGGGATGGGTGAGAACCCGTACCGGCCGGCTATTCGGCCGAGCAGGCCCAGCATCAGGATGACCGAGCCGAGTTCGATGAAGACGCTTGCAGTGTGCATCCGATCACTCCCTGCCCAGGATCGCGGCGGCGGCGTCCACGCCCTCGCGGGTGCCGATCACGATCAGGATGTCGCCGCCGGCCAGCCGGAAGTCGGGCGCGGGGGAGGGGACGGCGCCGGTGCGGCGCAGCACGGCGACGATCGAGGCGCCGGTCGCGGTGCGCATCCGGGTGTCGCCGAGCAGTCGGCCGTTCCAGTGGGAGGTGCCGTCGACGGGGAGGCGCTCGGCGACCAGGCCCAGGTCGGTGGTGTGCAGCAGACCCGGGTTGTGGTGAGCGGGCGTCAGGGCGTCGACCAGGGCGGTGGACTCCTCGGCCGTCAGCCGGAACGCCTGCGCGCAGGCGTCGGGGTCGTCCGAGCGGTAGACGTTGAGGCTGCGTGAGCCGTCGCGGTGGGCGATGACGGACAGGTGCCGTTGTTCTCGGGTGGTGAGGTCGTACTGGACGCCGACGCCGGGCAGGGGAGTGGTCCGGACACGGGGGATCGACACGGCGGCTGTCCTCTCGTCAGGGCTTCCCGCTGGCGTGCGCGACATCTGCCGGAACAGGGCCGGCCCGGCGGGCGGCCGGTGGCCCCGACGGGCCGGCCGGCGCCGCACCGCGTGCGACACGCGGAAGCGCTACCGTGCCAATGGTAATGAGTGTGTAAAGCCCTCCTGGTGGGAGGGGTTCGGGAGGCGTCCGCAGGGGCGCTCGGAGCGCAGCCGTGCGGCGGGCGCTCGCGAGGTGCATGGGGCCGCTCCGGGGTGGCCGTTCGGGGGTGCGAACGTACGGCACCCCGGTCCGGGAGCACGCGTCATCACGTGGGCCGGGCCGGGGTGCCGTACGTTCGCACGGGTGGCCGAGCGGTGCCGGCGGGCTACTGGGGAGGCTGGTCGCGGAACTGCTCCTTGGCCTTCTCCTGGGCCGTGTCGACCTGGCCGCTGTACTTGCCCTGGGTGTGTTGGTCGACGGTGTCCCCCGCCTTCTCGACGGCCCTGTCGGCCTGGTCCTCGTGGCCCTTCAGCATCTGCTTGATCTTGTCGATCATGGACATTCGGTCACACTCCTGGATGAGACGTCCCCACCTCTCCAGGATCGCCGCGCTGTCGGCTGTCCGCATCCGGTCAGCTTTCGCGTCAGGGTTGGAAATGTGACGCCGAGCATGTCAAATCGGGATCTCCATGGACTCTCGGAAGGACTTGCCGTGAATGCTCGGACCAGCCGCCCGACCGCCTCACCCCGCCCGGGGACTGCCCGGACCCGCCGGGTCGCGAGCTCCGCGCTGGCGGTGGCGGCGCTGGTGACCCCCTTGCTGCTCGTCGGTACCGGGAGCGCCGCGGCCGATCCGGACCCGGGTCGAAAGGGCGCCAAGCTGGCCGCCAGGCTCGTCGACGAGAGCAGCGCGGACAGCGCCCACCGCACGCTGGCGGCGTTCCAGCGGATCGCGGACCGCAACGGCGGCAACCGCGTGGCGGGCTCGCGCGGACACGACGAGTCCGCCCGCTACGTCTACGACCAGGCCCGCCAGGCCGGGCTGAAGGTGTCGAAGCAGGAGTTCGAGTACACCTTCTTCCAGGCACTCGCGCAGCGGCTGACCGTGGTGTCGCCGCAGGCCGAGGACGTGCCGGTGATCGCCATGACGTACTCCGTCGGCGGCCCGGAGGGCGGTCTGACCGCACCGCTCGCCGTCGTTCCGGTGGACGGCACCACCGGCTGCGAGGCGGGCGACTACGCGGCCGGCGCGTTCACCGGCCGGATCGCGCTGATCAAGCGCGGCGGCTGCAGCTTCGCCGTCAAGGCGGCCGCGGCGGCGGACGCGGGCGCGCTCGGCGCGATCGTGTACAACAACACCGACGGCGACCTCAACGGCACCCTCGGGGACCCGACGGCCGGCCGGCTCCCGACCGGCGGGATCAGCAAGGCGGCCGGCGAGGCGCTGGTCGCCCGGGCCGCGGCCGGCCCGGTCACCGTCGGGCTGGACATCCGCACCTTCATGGAGAAGCGCAAGACCTGGAACGTCATCGCCGAGACCCGCGGCGGCGACCCGGCGAACACCGTCGTCATCGGCTCCCACCTCGACTCCGTGGTGGCGGGCCCGGGCATCAACGACAACGGCTCCGGCTCGGCGGGCGTCCTGGAGGTGGCGAAGAACCTCGGCAACCGGCCGGTCAAGAACAAGGTCAGGTTCGCCTGGTGGTCCGCCGAGGAGTTCGGGCTCAAGGGCTCAGAGGCCTACGTGGCGTCGCTCTCCGAGGCCGAGCAGAAGAAGATCAAGCTCTATCTGAACTTCGACATGATCGCCTCGCCCAACTCCGCCCAGTTCGTCTACGACGGCGACGACTCCGACCACGTCGGCTCCGGCCCCGGCCCGGACGGCTCGGCGCAGCTGGAGCGGCGCATCACCGACTACCTGGACCGCCGGGGCCTGCCGCACGAGGGCACCGACTTCACCGGCCGCTCCGACTACGGCCCGTTCATCGACGCCGGAATCCCGGCCGGCGGCACCGACACCGGCGCCGAGGTGATCAAGTCCGCGGCGCAGGCGGCGCGTTACGGCGGCACCGCCGGGGTGGCTTTCGACAAGTGCTACCACAAGGCCTGCGACAACCTGGACAACCTCGACATGGAGGCCTTCGACGTCAACATCGACGTGATCGCCGACGCCGTCGGCACCTACGCCTGGGACCTCTCCTCGCTGCACGCGCCGGTGACGCCGCAGCACACCGACGGCCAGGCCGGCAGCGGCGGCGGCCTGCAGGAGGGCCACGCGCACGAGGTCGCGGCCTGACCGTCCGGGGCCCCGCCCTCACTGCGGGGCCCCGGGACGTGCGCCTGTCGTGCGTCTGTCGTGCGCCGACCAGGCCTGACCCGTGCTGTGCTGTGCCGTACCCCGCCCCGCCGTGCCCTGCCAGGCCCGCCCGGCCTCGGCGGGCCGTGCCGTAACCGGGGGAGGCCGTACCCGGGGGAGGCCGATCGGCCGGGGTCGATGAGTGCGCCGCACGGGCTCCTGACACCATGGCACCGAGATCACGTCACCGTGACACCCTCGGAGGAGTCAGCATCATGAGCACGCACTACGACGTCGTCGTCCTCGGCGCGGGTCCCGGCGGCTACACCGCCGCCGTCCGCGCCGCCCAGCTGGGCCTGCGGACCGCCGTCATCGAGGCCAAGTACTGGGGCGGGGTCTGCCTCAACGTCGGCTGCATCCCCTCCAAGGCACTGCTGCGCAACGCCGAGCTGGCACACATCTTCACCAAGGAGGCCAAGACCTTCGGCATCAAGGTCGAGGGCACGGTGAGCTTCGACTTCGGCGAGGCGTTCCGCCGCAGCCGGACCGTCGCGGACGGCCGGGTCAAGGGCGTCCACTACCTGATGAAGAAGAACGGCATCACCGAGTACGACGGCCGGGGCACCTTCGTCGACGACCGCACCCTCCAGGTCGCGCTGACCGGCGGCGGCTTCGAGGTCGTCACCTTCGACCACTGCATCATCGCGGCCGGTGCCACCACCCGGTTGCTCCCCGGCACCAGCCTCAGCGAGCGCGTCGTCACCTACGAGGAGCAGATCCTCACCGAGGAGCTGCCGGGCAGCATCATCATCGCGGGCGCCGGCGCGATCGGCGTCGAGTTCGCGTACGTGCTGCACAACTACGGTGTGAAGGTCACCATCGTCGAGTTCCTCGACCGGATGGTGCCGCTGGAGGACGCCGAGGTCTCCGCCGAGCTCGGCAAGCAGTACCGCAAGCTCGGCATCGAGGTGCTCACCTCGACCCGGGTGGAGTCGATCGACGACAGCGACCCGGCCGCCAAGGTCAGGGTCACCGTCACCCGCGACGGGCAGCAGCAGGTGCTGGAGGCCGACAAGGTGCTCCAGGCGATCGGCTTCGCGCCCCGGGTGAACGGCTACGGCCTGGAGAACACCGGTGTGAAGCTCACCGACCGGGGCGCCATCGACGTCGACGGCCGGGGTCGCACCAGCGTCGACCACATCTTCGCGATCGGTGACGTGACGGCGAAGCTGATGCTGGCCCACGCGGCCGAGTCGATGGGCGTGATCGCCGCCGAGACCATCGGCGGGGCCGAGACCATGGAACTCGACTTCGCGATGATCCCGCGCGCCACCTACTGCCAGCCGCAGATCGCCAGCTTCGGCTACACCGAGGCGCAGGCCCGCGAGCTGGGCTACGACGTCAAGGTCGCGAAGTTCCCGTTCACCGCCAACGGCAAGGCGCACGGCCTCGGCCACCCGATCGGCTTCGTCAAGGTCATCAGCGACGGCAAGCACGGCGAGCTGCTGGGCGCCCACCTGATCGGCCCCGAGGTGACCGAGCTGCTGCCGGAGCTGACCCTGGCCCAGCAGTGGGACCTCACCGTGCACGAGGTGGCCCGCAACGTGCACGCCCACCCGACCCTCGGCGAGGCGGTCAAGGAAGCCATTCACGGCCTGGCCGGTCACATGATCAACATGTGACGCAGGCTCATGCCGGGGTCGCGGCCCCGCATGCAGGGCGCCGGGCGGGCGACAGTTCGTCCGCCCGGTGCCCGGGACGCATCGGGCCGAACCGCCGCCCGCCGGTCCGGACCCAGGCCAATCATCCTCGATTGGCCATGGTGGGCCGCCGGGGCCGCCGCTATCGTCCCGGCATGCGAATTCACGTGGTCGACGCCTTCACTGACCGTCCGTTCGCCGGAAACCCGGCAGGTGTGTGCCTCCTGCCGGCGGGGGAGTGGCCGGACGACACCTGGATGCGGCAGGTGGCCGCCGAACTGAACCACTCCGAGACCGCGTTCGCCCTTCCGTCGGCCGGCGACGCCGAGGCCGACTGGGCCATCCGCTGGTTCACCCCCGTCGTGGAGGCCACCCTCTGCGGCCACGCCACCCTGGCCACGGCACACGCGCTCCGCACCGAGCGGGGGATCGTCGGCACCGTGCGGTTCAGCAGCCGCCACCACGGGGTCCTCGTCACGCACACCGACGAGTCCGGGGGCGTCACCCTGGACTTCCCGGCCGCCCCCGGCACGGAGGTCCCGGTCCCGAAGGGACTGTCCGAGGCGCTGACGGTCGAACCCGAGTCGACCTGGCACACCGGCCCGCTCGGTGACCTGCTGGCCGTCCTGCCGGACGAAGCCGCCGTTCGCACGCTGGCCCCCCGACTGGAGGAGCTGGCCGCCCTGACGCTCCGTGAGGACATCCGCGGCATCATCGTCACGGCGCCGGCCGCCCAGGACGGGGGCGAGTACGAGTTCGTCTCCCGCTTCTTCGCGCCTGCCCGGGGCATCCCGGAGGACCCGGTCACGGGCAGCGCCCACACCGCGCTCGCCCCGTACTGGTCGGCCCGCCTGGGTCGTGACCGGCTCGCCGGCCTCCAGGTGTCCGCCCGCACGGGCCTGGTCCGGACGGCCCTGCACGGCGACCGCGTCCACCTCACCGGAAGCGCGGTCACCGTCCTGGACGGCACCCTGCACGTCTGAGGCACGTAGTGGGTCGTGATCAGCCCGTGCGAATCGCCCGGGAGACGGGCTCGATCGATCCTTCCGGTCGGTCGGTCCGGCGTCGACCACCTTCCGTCAGGTGGATGTCCGGTCAGGAGATCCGGGTGTGGTGGTCCAGCAAGCGGGTGAGCAACTGCACGAACTGGTCGCGTTCGGTCGGACTCAACGGCGCGAGCAGTTCGTCGTGGAGGTCGTCCAGGACCTTGTCGAGGCGACGTAGGTGGCGGCCGCCCCGGGCGGAGATCGTGATGACGTTGCGGCGCCGGTCGTCGGGATCCGGCGCCCGCTCGACGAGGTCACGCTCGGCCAGTTCGTTGAGCACGCCGACCATGTCGCTGCGGTAGATGCCAGTGCGCCCGCTCAGCTCCGCTTGGCTGCCCGGCCCGCAGTCCTGCAGCGAGGCGAGCACGGCGTAGTGCCACTTGCGGGCGTCGACCCGGGCCAGCCCCTCGTTGATCAGCCGGTCCGACCGCGTGGTCAGCTGCGACAACTGGCGGCTCGCCCGTTGCCGCAGCCTGTCGGGCGTCTTGCGCGCGCCGTCGTCGGGCAGGTCCGCGGCTTCGGCTCTGGTCATGCCGTCCATCCTACCCTTTGCGTTAGTCAGACTAACGATGTACGGTCATTCGCACCGAAACGTTGGTGCAGTGAACGTCAATTCGGTGAACTCCAAGGAAGGAAGACCCGCCATTCCCAGCAAGATGGTGCAGATTCCCACCACGGACGGCCGGGCCGACGCCTTCGCCGCCCACCCCGACCACGGCGAGCGGCACCCGGGGGTGCTGATGTACCCGGACGGCTTCGGCATCCGGCCCGTGCTGCGGGAGATGGCCCGCGAACTGGCCGGGCACGGGTACTACGTGCTCGTCCCCAACCTCTTCTACCGGCACGGCCCGGCGCCGGTGATCGAACTTCCCGAGCACATCGGAGCAGAGGCCCGGCCCGCGGTCTTCGCCCAGTTGATGCCCTTGATCGAGGCGCACACCCCCGAACGTGTCCTGAGCGACGCCGACGCCTACCTCAGGTTCCTCACCACCCAGCCCGAGGTCGGCGCCGGACCGGTCGCGGTGACCGGTTACTGTATCGGCGGCCTCCTGGCGATGCGCACCGCCGCGGCCCACCCCGGCCAGGTCGCCGCCGTCGCCGGATTCCACGGCCCCGTGGGCGCCGACGGGCCCGACGGCCTGCAGCGCCTCCTCTCCGAGCTCACCGCCCAGGTCCACCTCGGCCACGCCGAAACCGACCTGACGCCCGAGGCCCTCGGCGAGCTCAACCAGGCGCTGGACGCCGCAGGTGTCAGCTACACCTCCGAGATCTACCCCGGCACCGTCCACGGCTTCACCATGTCCGACACCGATGCCTTCAACCCCTCCGGGCTGCAGCGTCACTGGGACCGTCTGCTCCCCCTCCTCGACCGCACCCTGGCCAACGGCCGAGGCTCCGGCCCGGTGAACCCGGCCTGACGCACACGGCTCCGGAGGCCTCGTCAGGTCCGGCGGGACGTGGGCCGGGCCCTCGGGGTCGATGACGTGGTCCTCCCTCCTCCTGGCGCCGGCGCTCCCGCTGTGCACCGCCGCCACCGCGCAGGGGCTCGGCGCGGGGGCGGCCGGTTGCACGGCTGCGGACGGTGGCGACCGCCGCCCCGTCCGCCACCGCGTGACCGGGGGAGAATGCCCGTGTGACAGACCTGACTCTCAACCTCTGGCGGCAGCCGCTCGGGTCGGTGCCGGACTCCGTCTGGGACCGCACCGACCTGACCGTCCTCATCCTGGCCGAGACCGGGCTGACCGAACTGCCGCCCGGGATCGGACGGTTGCGACGGCTGCGCACCCTCGACCTCGGACACAACGGTCTCACCACCGTGCCCGAGGCGATCGGCGAGCTCACCGGGCTGCGCGACTTCCTCTACCTGCACGACAACGCGCTCACCACCCTGCCGGACAGCCTCGGCGGGCTCGCCGCCCTGCGCTACCTCAACGTCGGCGAGAACCGGATCGGCGAACTGCCGGACGCACTGGGCGCGATGACCGCCCTCGTGGAGCTACGGGCCCAGCACAACCGGCTCACCGGCCTCCCGGACACCCTCGGCCGGCTCGGCGCGCTGCGCGAACTCTGGCTGCGCGGCAACGCGTTGACCGGTCTTCCCTCCTCCGTCGCCAACCTGACCGCGCTGCGCGAGCTCGACCTTCGGGACAACGCCTTCACCGAGATCCCGCCCGTGCTCGCCGAACTGCCACTGCTGCGCCGACTGGACCTGCGGAGCAACCGGCTGACCGCGCTGCCGCACTGGCTGGCCGAGCTGCCCGCACTGGAAAAGCTCGACCTGCGGTGGAACGAGGTGGCGCCGCCGCCCCGGCTGCTCGCCGCCCTCACGGAGCGCGGCTGCGTCGTTCTGCACTGAGCGTCCACCGGGTTCTCCACCGGGTGCGCCGGCCGTCACCGGCCGGCGAAAAGGGCTCGCCGGACGCGTCGGCGCACTGTTACCGTGGGCGACATGAAGCGCGCTGCAGCCGTCCTGACGACGACGCCGGAGAGAGTCCCGGTGCGCTGACTGCTGACCTAGTCCGAAGCCCCGGGGCCCGAGTGCCCCGGGGCTTCGTCGTACCCGGTCCACTCGGCCCCGGGAGCGCCGCCTGCGGATCCCCACCGCAGGCGTCACCCCGCAGATTCCGAGTGGAGACCGCCACCATGCACGACCACCGCCGACTCGGCCGCGAACTCGACCTTTTCGACACCGACCCGCTGATGGGCGCCGGCCTGCCGTACTGGCTGCCCGACGGCGCCGCCGTGCGGCACGCCCTGGAGGAGTTCGTCCGGGGGCGTGAACAGCGGGCCGGCTACCGCCATGTGTACTCGCCGGTGCTCGGCAAACGCGAGCTGTACGAGATCTCCGGACACTGGTCGCACTACCGGGACGACATGTTCCCCCCGATGGACCTGGGGGCCGAGCAGGTCGTGCTGCGCCCCAGCCTCTGTCCGCATCACGCCCTGATCTACCGTTCACGGGCCCGCAGCTACCGTGAACTCCCCCTGCGTATCGCAGAGTTGGGCGGGATGTACCGCTCCGAGCGGTCCGGCGTGTTGGGTGGGCTCACCCGGGTCCGGGCGATCCAGCTGAACGACGCGCACATCTTCTGCACCCCCGAGCAGGCCGCCGACGAGGCGGTGGGCGCGCTGGAGCTGATCCGCGAGGCGCATCGCGCGCTCGGGATCCGCCCCGTCCGCCACCGGCTCTCGCTGCCCGGGGCGGGCGGGAAGTACGTGGCCGATCCGGTACTCTGGGAGCGGGCCACCGCGCTGCTGACCGAGGTGCTGGAGCGCACCGGGGTGCCGTTCGAGGCGGTCGAGGGGGAGGCGGCGTTCTACGGTCCGAAGATCGACGTCCAGATCGCCGACGCCGCCGGGCGCGAGTCCACCCTGTCCACCGTGCAGATCGACTTCCACCAGCCGGAGCGGTTCGGCCTGCACTACATCGGCGCCGACGGGGCCAAGCACCGGCCGGTGATGGTCCACCGCAGCGTGATCGGCAGCGTCGAGCGGGTCGTCGCCCATCTGATCGAGCTGTACGGCGGCGCGTTCCCGGCCTGGCTGGCGCCCACCCAGCTGGTCCTGCTGCCCGTCTCCGAGGGCGAGGTGCCGCAGGCCGAGCGACTGCGCCGGCGCTGCCTCGACCAGGGACTGCGGGTCGAGGTCGCCGGGCCCGAACACGGCAGCCTGGGCGCGCGGATCCGGGAGGCCCGGTCGGTCCCGTACCAGGCGGTGATCGGGCCCAGGGAGGCGGCGGACGAGCGGGTGGCCCTGCGGTTGCGCGACGGGCGCCGACTCGACCCCCTGCCGGCCGGGGAGGCGCTGGCCCGGATCGGGGCCCTGGTCAGGGCGTTCAGCGCCGAGCTGTGGGAGGGCGTGCCGGCCGCGGCGTAGTGGCGCCCGGCCCCGGCGCCACGGGCGGCCCGCCCGGGGCGCCGGGGTGCACCCGGCGGTCAGTAGGACTGCAGCTCGATCAAGTGGCCGTCGGGGTCGCGCAGATGGGCGCTGCGCAGGTTCGGGCCCCACTCGGGGCGGTCGGTGGGCTCGATGACCGCGGTGCCGCCGTGCCGGAGGCAGAAGGCGAGCGCGTCGTCCACGTCGTCGACGCGGAAGACCAGCATCGCGCGGTCCTGCGCGGCCGGCGGGCGGGCCGGGAGCTCGCCGGTGCCCAGGGTCGCGGCCATCATCGCGCGGTCGTACAGCGCGAGCACGGCCTGGTCGTCGACGTCCCAGTTGGCGTAGGGGCCCGCGGGTTCGCCCTTGACCAGGACGGCGCTGGTGAAGCGGGGCAGGACCGCGTGGTAGAAGCCGAAGCACTCGGCGAAACGGGTGACGAGCAGGCGGTTGTACAGGGCGTCCACGACGGGCTCCTGGGCTCGGGGCGATCACCGTTATTAGTAGGTGCTCACCCACTATAGGGCGTGACCCTAGACTTGTGTCGTGACCTCAGAGAGCACCACCCCGCCCACACTGCTGGACCTCAGCACCTACCTGCTCTCCCGCATCGGCAAGACCGCCCGGAGCCGGCTGGCCGAACGGCTGGCCGGGCGCGGTCTGCGGCTCTGGGACATGGCGGTGCTCGCCGCGCTCGCCGACTTCGGGCCGCACGCCCAGCGCGACCTGGTCCGGCGGCTCGGCGTGGACCCGAGCGACATGGCCAAGGTCACCGAGCGGCTGGCCGCCGCCGGCTGGGTCGAGCGCGTGCGCGACGCGGCGGACCGCCGGCGCGTCTCGGTCAGCATCACCGAGACCGGCCGCGCGGCCCTGGCCGAACTGGACGCCGAGGCCCGGGCGGTGCAGGACGAGATCCTCGCCCCGCTCGACGTGCGGGAGCGCCACGCCCTGCACGACCTGCTGCGCCGCGTCCACCACGGCCTGCCGGGCGCGCCCTGAGACGACGGGGGGTCGGTTTGCCCGTCCGCCCGTCCGCCCGTCCGCCCGTCCGCCCGTCCGCCCGTCCGCCCGTCAGCCGGTCCGTCGGCCCGTCAGCCGAGTGGCAGCGGGCGGCGGGCGCCGGCGAACTCGGCGGCCCAGCGCGGGTCTTCGAGGACGCCCGGGAGCCGGGCGACGAGGGTGCCGGTGCGCTCGGCGTGGATCATCGCGCCGTCGCCCGCGTGAACCCCGACGTGGTGCAGTGGCGCGTCCGGGCGCGAGAAGAAGAGCAGGTCGCCGGGGAGCAGCTCGGCCGGGGCGACCGGCGCGGAGCGGTGGTACTGCGCGACGGTGTAGTGGGCGAGGTCCACGGCGCCGCCACTGGCCCGGTACCAGCAGTACAGGGCCAGTCCGCTGCAGTCGAAGCCGACGGAGTGTTCGCCGAGGCACTCGCCGTCGAGGTAGCCGTTCTCCTCGTCGCAGAAGCCGATGCCGGCGCCCAGCCGGTCGCCGCCGCCCCACGCGTACGGCACGCCGATCTGCGCGGCCGCCACCTCGGCCACCCGGCGGCCCAGGGCGGCCGGCGGCACCGCTGCCGGCGCCGCCCGCGCCGCGGCGGTCGCGAGCGCCGGCACGACGCTCGCGCCCAGCACCAGCCCCAGGACCCGGCGGCGGCCGACACCCCGGCCCGGCAGTCGAAGCACCATGCTGGGACCCCTTTGTCTCGTGGAGCACCAGGATCGGGGTCCGGACCTGCGACCCGCCATCACCCGCGACGGTGAACCGGGGGTGTGGGGGCGCGGCGGAGGCGCGGGGGGATCGGTGAAGCGAGCCGGGCCCGGCCACGCCCGGGATGAACGCCGCCCGTCGGAGCCGCGCCCGCCCCCGGGTTCGTGGTCGAGTACCGCCGACCGTCAAACGGTTTGACGTGTGATCAGAAGCGCGCCGACGATGAGGGGAAACACCCGTTCGACCTACGGAGCCCCCATGAGCGGTACTGTCCGGCTGATCCGCAACCACCGGCTCACCCAGGCGGTGGACTACGCCTACGCCGCATCCGTGGACGCGCCGGTCCGCTCGCTCTGGCTGGCGGGCGCCTGCCCGCTCGACGCCGAGGGCCGGACGGTCGCGGTGGGCGACTTCGAGGGCCAGGCCCACCAGGTGATGCGCAATCTGATCACCGTGCTGGAGGACGAGGGCGCCGCGTTGACCGACCTCGTCCGGACCACCGTGTACGTCGCCTCCTCCGACCAGGCGGACCTGGCGAAGGTGTGGGAGATCTATCGTACGTACATGGGGAGCCACGACGCGCCCAGCACCCTGCTCGGCGTCACGGTGCTGGGCTACACCGACCAGCTCGTCGAGGTCGAGGCGGTTGCCGTGCTCTCCTGACCGGCGCCTCGCGCGGGGCGCCCCCGAAGGGACGCGGCGCACATGCGGAGCCTGCGGCGGGTCTCCGCCACAGGGCCCGGGTCTTCCTGGCGGACCGTCACTCCTGCTTGACCGCGGAGATGTCGAACTCCAGCACGATCTTGTCGCCGACCAGGACGCCACCGCCCTCCAGGGCGGCGTTCCAGGTGACGCCGTAGTCCTTCCGGCTGATGGTGACCGATCCCTCCAGGCCGACCCGGAGGTTGCCGTAGGGGTCACGGGCGTTGCCGGTGTACTCGAAGTCGATGGTGATCGGGCGGGTGGTGCCCTTGATGGTGAGATCGCCGCTGACCCGGTACGTGGTGGTGCTCAGCTGCTCGACGCGCGTCGAGGTGAAGGTGATCTGCGGGTGGTTCGGCGCGTCGAGGAAGTCGTTGGTGCGCAGGTGACCGTCGCGCTGCTCGTTGCGGGTGTCGATGCTGTCGGCGGTGATCGACACCCGGGCGGTGGAGCGGCTCGGGTCGGTGCCGTCGAGGTGGGCGCTGCCCTCGAAGGTGTGGAAGGCGCCGCGCACCTTCGTCACCATCGCGTGGCGGGCCACGAAGCCGATCCGGGTGTGCGCCGGGTCCAGGACGTAGTCGCCGGTGAGATCGGACAGCGGGGTCGGCGTGGTCACGGGAATCTCCTGGAGGGACGGGTGCGGAGCCGGAGGTTCGGAGCCCCGCGGCGCCGACCGCGCCTGTTCGGGGAGGCGGCAGGCCGGGCAGGGCGCCCGGGGCCACGTTAGGCGCTCCCACCCGGTGCCGCACGCCGTGGTTCACCCGGGCTGACGGACGGGACCAACGGACGGGTCTGCCGCCCCGGCGAACGAGTCGGCGCGCCGCTTCGAAGCCCGTCGACCGCGTCCGTCCGGGGGCCGCCGCCCGGACCGCCAGGTCCGCACGATATACCGCATGGTCGGTTTCCCGAATCCCCGTCCGATCGTCACGCCACCAAAAACAGCAGGTTCGGTATGCTAATCAGCGCCGGTTAAGATACGGGCTGTCTGGTTTTGTTCAAATCGGTGCGGTGGGCGGGGTGGTCGTGTGGTGCGGCAGGAGCGGGCGGTGCGGACGCGCCGGCTGATTCTGGAGGCGGCGGCATCGGTCTTCGACGAGTGCGGGTACGAAGCGGCGACGATCGGTGAGGTGGTGGCCCGCGCCGGCGTCACCCGCGGGGCGGTCTACTTCCACTTCGCATCCAAGCGGGACCTCGCGCTGGGCGTGGTGGAGGAGCAGTTCGCCCATGACGTCGTGCCCGAACGGGCCTGCAGGCTACAGGAGTTCGTGGACACGGGCATGGTGGTGGCGCATCTGATGCCGCGTGACACCCTGCTGAGTGCGGGCGCTCGGCTGTCGTTGGGCCAGGACGGCGTCGGGGATCTGGGCGGCGGGGCCGTCCCCGGGTGGATCGCCCGGTTCGAGACGCTGCTGACGGCGGCGGGGGAGCGGGGTGAACTGCTGCCGCACGTCGTGCCGGCCGACACCGCCTGGTTGGTGACGGCGGCCTGGTCGGGCGTGCAGATCCAGTCGCAGAAGCTGTCCGACCGGACGGACCTGGAGCGGCGGATCGCCGACCTCTTCCAGCACGTGCTGCCGAGCGTGGCCGTGCCGGGCGTGCTGGCCTCACTGGAACTGGACGCCGACCGGGGTGCGCGGGTGGTCGCCGAGGTGGCCGCGGCCCGCGCCGCCGCGGACCGGGCCGGGGGTGCCCCCGCCCCGGCCGGGCCGGTCGCTCGCTGACGACCCCGCCCGGCCGTCGGTCCCGCTGCGGAGCATCGTCACCGGGCCGGAACCATACAGCGCGTCCGGTTTGAGAGAGAACAAACCGCTCGTCCCGTTTCTCGTGGTCCGGCGGTGCGCTCGGGTGCCCGCACGGGACACCGCCTGGCCGGACGCCCCCGGTGCGGCCGGGCTGCGCACCCGCCGGGATCGGCCACCCGGCAAACCAATGTGCCAAGGATGCGTCGGTAGATCACCGGAGGGGTTACCCGGTGACCATCAGTCACGGCATCGTCGACGCGCGGGAGTTCGACCGACCGGCGGGGACCGTCCGTGGGGCCGTGGGGGAACGCGATCGTCCCTCCGGCGGCGCGGCAGCGGCCCCGGCGCCGACGCCGGTGGCTCCCGCGGAGCGGGTGACGAACGGCGGAGCTCGCCGTGAAAGTCCTGGCGTGGTGCGGGCGTGAGGGTGGAGGGCCGGTTGGTGCAGGAGAGATCGGAGCGGACGCGCGGACGTCTGGTCGCGGCAGGGGCGGAGCTGTTCGACCGGTCCGGCTACGCGGGCGCGACGCTGGCGGACATCGCCGCGGCGGCAGGGGTGACGAAGGGCGCGCTGTACTTCCACTTCAGCTCGAAGGAGGAGCTGGCGCGGGCGGTCGTGGAGCACGCCGAGCGGGGACTGCGGACGGCCTGCCGCGCGCTGCGCGCGGAGACCTCGTCGGTACAGGCGCTGATCGACGCGGGGTACTGGCTGGTGACGGTGCTGGAGTCGGACCCGGTGGTCCGGGCGGCGTTCCGGCTGGGCCGTGAGGACGGTGCCTGGCAGGGCGAGCGCGGGCCGGTCGCCGGGGTCCGCGGCTTTCAGGGGGTCTGGGCGGGCGCCGTCCGGGAGCTGCTGGCGGATGCGCGCAAGGCGGGAGAGCTGCGCGAGCACTCGGGCGGGGTGGGCCCGGAGTCCCTGCTGGTGGCCGCCGCGTGCGGACTGGAGGTGCTGGGCGGTGCGGCGCGCGACCGGGCGGAGCTGGCCGGCCGGCTGCAGGCGCTCTGGGACTGGTTGCTGCCCTGCCTCGTGCCCCCGGCGGCGGTCGAGTCCTATCGCACCGCGGCGCCGCCGACCGGCTGAGCGCGGACCCGGCGGGGGCGGCCCGCCCGGTCCGGGCTCCGCCCGGGCCCGCTCCGGAGGCGGCCCGCGGCCCCCGGTCGAATGTCAGTGCCGAGAGCCATGATGGCGGTATGAAGGACGCAGCCACCATGGCCTCTCCCGCTGCCCTGGCGTCTCCGGACGCCTACGCCGACGCCGTCTCCACGGCCGTACGGGCCGCCGCCGCGTACTACGCCGACGGCGCCACCCCGCTCGGCGACGACGAGTACGACGCCCTGGTGCGCGCCATCGAGGCGTACGAGCGCGAGCACCCGCAGGAGGTGCTCCCGGACTCCCCGACCGGCAAGGTGGCCGGCGGCGCGGTGGTCGGGGACGTCCCGCACTCGGTGCCGATGCTCTCGCTCGACAACGTCTTCTCCGCCGAGGAACTGGCGGCCTGGGCGGAGGGCCTGGAGCGGCGCCTGGGCCGGCCGGTGGCCGGCTGGTGCGTCGAGCCGAAGCTGGACGGCCTGGCGATCGCCGCCCGGTACCGGGCCGGCCGCCTCACCCGGGTGCTGACCCGCGGTGACGGCCTCGCCGGCGAGGACATCACCCATGCCGCCGACGCGGTGCTCGGCCTGCCCGCCCGGCTCGCCGAACCGCTGGACATCGAGTTGCGCGGCGAAGTCCTGCTCACCCAGGAGCAGTTCGACCACGCCAACGCGGTCCGCACCGAGCACGGCGCCACCCCGTTCGCGCACCCCCGCAGCGGCGCCGCCGGCACGCTGCGGGCCAAGGACCGCGCGTACCGCGTCGAGCTCACCTTCTTCGCCTACGGTGCCATCGGCCTGCCCGGCCTCGGACACGGCGACCTGCTGGACCGCCTCGCCGGCCTCGGCGCCAACACCGCGGCCGCCACCGCGGCCCACCCGCAGCGCTGCGCCACGATCGCCGAGGTCGGGCAGCGCGTCGACGAGATCGCGGCCCTGCGCGCGGCTCTGCCGTTCGGCATCGACGGCGTCGTCGTCAAGGCGGACTCCGCCGCCGACCAGAAGCAGGCCGGCTCCGGCTCGCGCGCCCCGCGCTGGGCGGTGGCCCGCAAGCTGCAGGCCCAGCACAAGGTCACCCGGCTGCTCGGGGTGGAGTGGAACGTCGGCCGGACGGGCATCATCGCGCCCCGCGCCGTCCTGGAGCCGGTGGTCATCGACGGAGTCACCGTCACCTACGCCACCCTGCACAACCCGGCCGACATCGAGCGCCGGGGCCTGATGATCGGGGACCAGGTCTTCGTCTACCGCGCGGGCGACGTCATCCCGCGTGTCGAGGCCCCACTGGTGGACCAGCGCACCGGCGCCGAGCAGTCGATCGCCTTCCCCGAGGCGTGCCCGCGCTGCGGTGACGCGATCGACACCTCCGAGCAGCGCTGGCGCTGTGTGCGCGGCCGCGCCTGCCAGGCCGTCGCCTCGATCGTCTACGCGGCCGGGCGGGACCAGCTGGACGTCGAGGGCCTCGGCGGCACCCGTGCCGTCCAACTCGTAGAGGCCGGGCTGGTCGGGGACCTCGCCGACCTCTTCACGCTCACCAAGGAGCAGCTCCTCACCATGGAGCGGATGGGGGACACCAGCGCGGACAACCTGCTCGCCGCCATCGAGACCGCCCGCACCCAGCCGCTGAACCGGGTGTTCTGTGCGCTCGGGATCCGCGGCACCGGGCGCACGATGTCGCGCCGGATCGCCGCGCACTTCGGCAGTATGGCCGCGATCCGGGCCGCCGACGCCGAGGCGCTGGCCGGGGTGGACGGCATCGGCGCCGAGAAGGCCACCGTCATCGTCGCCGAACTCGCCGAGGTGGCAACCCTGTTGGACCGGCTGGCGGCCCTGGGGGTCGGCACCGCCGTCACCGCGCCGACCGCGCCCGCCGCCGGGGCCGGGTCGCCGGCCGCGAGCGGTGCGGCGGCCGGCGGCCCGCTGGCCGGCGAGAGCGTCGTCGTCACCGGGGCCATGACCGGCCCGCTGGCCGAGCTCTCCCGCAACGCGGTGAACGAGCTGATCGAGCGGGCCGGCGGCAAGGCCTCCTCCTCGGTCTCCAAGCGGACCACCCTGCTGGTCGCCGGCGAGAAGGCCGGCTCCAAGCGGGCCAAGGCCGAGGAGCTCGGCATCCGGATCCTCACCCCGGAGGAGTTCGCCGCCCTGGTGGCGGACCTCCTCGCCTGAGGGGAGGCCCCCCGAGGGCCGGCCGGTCGGGACTCACCCCCGCAGGGGGCCACCCGAGTGCGCGCCGTCGAGGAGCGGGGCGAGCGCCCGGCGCAGATCGGCGGGCTCGCGGTAGAGCAGCCCGGTCATCCCGAGCCGGGCGGCCGCCTCGACGTTCTCCGGACGGTCGTCGACGAAGAGGCAGCGGCCGGGCGTGGTCCGGGCCCGCTCCGCCGCGACCTCGTAGATCCGCCGGTCCGGCTTGGCCGCACCGACCTGAGCGCTGTTGACCACGTCCTCGGCGAGGTCGGCGAGCCCGAGCGCGGCCAGGTCCTCCTCCAGCCACACGGTGGCGTTGGAGACGAGCACGACGCGGCAGCGTACCCGGGCCCGGCGGAGCAGGTCGACGACGGCGGCGTCCGCGCGGGCCGGCACGTGCGTGAAGGCGGCGGCCAGCTCCCGCGCCGGTTCCGCCGGCAGGCCGGCCGCGGCGAGGTCGCGGGCGATCGCCCCGGCCCACTCGCTCCGGGTGAGCCCGCCGAGGATCAGCGTCGTTCCGGCGTCGCCGGCGAACGCCACTTCGGCGGTCCGGCCCTGCGGCAGTCCGGCGGCGTGTTCGAGGCGGGTCACCTCCCGGTGGTCGAAGAAGCGGAGCACGCCGTCGATGTCGCACAGCACGGCGTCGAAGGGCGGTTCGCCCGGCACGGTCGAGGTTGTCATCGCACCTGGATACCACCGGTGGCGGGCCCGCCGCCGGTGCTTTCCGTATCGCAGGGTGCGGTAGGGTGGCGGCGCCGAATAGGACCAAGATCTCGGGAGGTGAGACCCATTACCGGTACGACCGAGCGGGTGCTCCCCCTGAACGGCTGTGAAGGCGTGGCGCCGAGCGCGTAGTGGCGCTCGGCCGGTACGGCGACGGTCCCTCTAGGGGAGCCCCGGCGGATTGATCTTTCGCCTGCTTTCTTTGATGGGGTTCCAGTTGTCTGTTTTCTCTTCCGCGTTGCTGCGTTCCTCGGTGACCGCCCGCCTGCGGGCGGCCGGATGCGTGTTCGCCGAGGACGAGGCGCGCATCCTGCTCGACGCCGCCGCCACCCCCGCGGAACTCGCGGCGATGGTGCGGTCCCGGGCGCAGGGTCACCCGCTGGAGCACGTGGTCGGCTGGGCGGAGTTCGGGGGCCTGCGGATCTCCGTGGACGCCGGTGTCTTCGTGCCCCGGCGCCGCAGCGAATTCCTGGTCGAGACGGCGCTCGGCCTGACGCCCGCGCACGCCCTGGTGGTCGACCTCTGCTGCGGCAGCGGCGCCCTGGCCGCCGCCCTCGCGGCGGCGGCCGCCCACCCGGTGGAGGTGTACGCGGCGGATGTCGATGCGGCGGCCGTCCGGTGCGCGCGCCGCAATCTGGCTGCCGCCGGCGGCCGGGTGTTCGAGGGCGATCTGTTCGAGCCGCTGCCCGTCGCGCTGCGCGGTCGGGTCGACGTCCTGCTGGCGAACGTGCCCTACGTGCCGACCGCCGACATCGCCCTGCTGCCCGCCGAGGCCCGCGTGCACGAGGCGCGTCCGGCCCTGGACGGCGGCGCCGACGGGCTGGACGTGCTGCGCAGGGTCGCGGGGGAGGCGCCGCGGTGGCTGGCCCCGGGCGGGGCGTTGTTCTTCGAGACCAGTGAGCGCCAGGTGCCCGAGGCCCTCGCCGTCGTGGGCGCGGCCGGGCTGCACGGCGCACTCTCCTCGTGCGACGACCGCGACGCGACCGTGGTGACCGCGACGCGCCGCTGACCGCGTCGGCCGCTGCCGGCCGGCCGCGAACCGCGGGTGGGTGGCCGGGGTGCCCGGGACATGTCCCCGAGTACCCCGGTCCGGCCGCGGGTCCGCAGCCCGCAGGCCCCCGGAATTCCGGTTGCCCCGCTGGTCCCGGGGGTGATGGAGTGCCCGCATGAAAACGGATCATGAAGAGTTGCTGGCGCTCCTCGACTCCCGGATGCGCCGCGACGCCGCGTCCGAGACCCCCGCCGCCCGCATCGAGCGCACCCCGGCCGTCGTGCGTCAGAGCGGCCCCGACAGCGTCTGGAACGGCATCCTCTGGTCGGGTCTCGACGCCGACGACGCCGACGACGTGATCGCCGAGCAGGTCCGCCACTACGCCGCTCTCGGCCAGGACTTCGAGTGGACCTTGTACGGTCACGACCGCCCGGCCGACCTCGGCGACCGCCTGACCGCCGCGGGCTTCACCCCGGAGGAGCCGGAGACCCTCATGGTCGCCGACCTCGCCGACCTCACCCGCCGGATGGCCGGTACGGGCGAGCCGGCGGGTATCGAGCTGCGCGAGGTCACCGACGAGGCGGGCGTCGCCCAGGTCGTCGCCGTGCACGAGGAGGCCTTCGGCACCGACGGCACCCGGCTGGGCCGCCGCATCCTCGCTCAGCTCGCCGCGAGCCCGGACACCTTCAAGGTCCACCTCGCCGTCGCCCACCACGAGGGCCGGGAGATCCCGGTGAGCGCGGCGCGGATGGAGCTGCACCCCGGGACCGGCTTCGCGGGGCTCTGGGGCGGCGGCACCCTGGCTGCCTGGCGCGGTCGCGGCGTGTACCGCGCCCTGGTCGCGCACCGCGCCCGGATCGCCGCCGGTCTCGGCTACGAGTACCTCCGGGTCGACGCCTCCGACCAGAGCCGCCCGATCCTGGAACGCCTGGGCTTCGCCGTCCTGACCACCATGACGCCCTACCAGTACGAGCACCGCTCGGCATCCTGACCCGCTCGGCGCGCGGCCCGGGCCGACGGCGTCGCGGTCGGATCCCCCGGGTCCACGGTTCGGGCGGCCGTCCGGGTGATGGGCGGCGTGTGGCGACGGGACCGGTGCCGGTGCGCCCGGATAGTGGGCTGGTCCGTTCGGCACGGGGCCGGGCGACGGAGGGAGCGGACCATGACCGCAACGCCCGGGACGCCGAACGGGGGGTACTCCCCGCGGCGGTGGACCGCGATGACCGGCATGTGTGTCGCGGCCGGCATGGTCTGGTTGTCCTTCGCGGACTTCGGAGTCGCGGTCCCGACGATCTCCGACGAGCTGTCGGTCTCGCTGCCCGCCCTGCAGTGGGCCAACAACGCCTTCAGCCTCTCCACCGGCGCCCTGGTGCTCGCGGCCGGGAAGCTGGGGGACGTGTTCGGCGCAAGCGCATGCTGGAGCTCGGCCTGGTGCTCCTGGGTACGGTCTCGTTGCTGGCGGCGTTCACGCCGGGGGTGACCGGGATGATCGTCGGACGGGCCGCGATGGGTGTCGGCGCGGCACTGATCCTGCCCGCCACGCTGGCGCTGATCCCGCCGATGTTCCCGGCGGAGGAGCAGCCGCGGGCGTTCGGAGCCTGGATGGCGGTGGCCTGGGTCGGCCAGGCCGCCGGGCCGGCCGTCGGCGGGGTGCTGACGGGCCTGGCCGGCTGGCGGTCGACCTTCTGGATCAACGCCCCGCTGGCCGTGGTCGCCTGGTGGCTGGTGCGCCGGTCGGCCGTGGAGTCCACCGACCCGAACGCCACCCGGCACATCGACCTCGCCGGCCTGGTCATCAGCGCCGGGGCCGCGTTCTGCCTGCTCTACGGGTGCACGGCCGGCCAGGAGGACGGCTTCACCGACCCGGTGATCATCGGCCTGCTGGTCGGGTCGGTCGTCCTGGCGGTGCTGTTCGTCCTGGTGGAGCGGCGGGTCAGGGATCCGCTGCTCGACCTGCGGCTGTTCGCCTCGCGGCCGTTCGACGGGGCGCTCGCGGCGAACTCCGTGATGAACATCGTCTTCGCCGGGGTCAGCTTCCTGCTCACGCTCTACCTCCAGGAGGTCCGCGGCTACGGCCCGGTCGCGGCCGGGCTGTTGTTGCTGCCCTCCACGGTGACCATTCTGCTGTTCAACCCTTTCGGCGGGCGGGGGGCGGCCCGGCGCGGAGCGCGGCTCCCGGTGGCCGTCGGCCTGTTCCTGCTGGGCATCGGCACCCTGGTGACGGCGGTGCTCGGCGACTCCTACCACTACGCGGTCCTGGCCGCCGGGCTGCTGGTGCTCGGCGCCGGCCTCGGGTTGATGTCCGTGCCGCTGTCCGACACCGCGGTGGCCGGGCCGCCGGAGGAACTGGCCGGGACGGCCTCCGGGATGTTCAAGGTCACCAGCATGCTGGGCGGCGCCTTCGGTGTCGCCGTGATGGTGGCGGTCCAGCAGGCGGTGGAGACCAACCAGGCGATCAGTCGGGCGCGGGCGGCCGGGCTGTCGGAGGCCGACGCCCAGGAACTGGGCAACGCGGTCACGGACTCCAAGCTCGCCGACCAGATCCTCGCCTCGGTCGACCAGGCGACGGTGGACGCGATCAACGCCGCCTTCCGCGACGTCCAGGCGGTCGGCACCGGCCGCGCGATCGGCCTGGCCGGGCTGCTCGCGGTCGTGGCGGCGCTGGCCCTGCCGTTGGTGTGGCGGCAGCGGGCGGGGCGGCGGGAGCCCTCGGCGACGCGGGAGGAACGGGCGGAGCACCGGTAGCGGACAGGTGGCTCGTCGCCCGAGGAGCCTCGAAGGCGCGTTGGACGCGGGTCGGAGGCGGGTTGGACGCGCGGACATGGAGCTGAGCTCGACGACGATGGTCCACAGGGTCGCGGCGGACTTGACTGGGTGCCCTCACAGATGACGCGCGGGGCACCGGAATCACCCAGCAGACGCGGCCGCCCCGCACGCCCGCCGAAGGAGTACCGATGCGTCACGACCGGACCACCCTCACCTCCCCCGCTGCCGCACCCGCACCCGCCCCCGGCACCGCTCCCGTCCCCGCCCCCGGCACCGTCGGCGACCGAGGGAGCCGGGCCGCCGGGCCGCTCCTGGCCGTCGGCACCGTGGCGACGGGTCTGATGGCCGGGCTCTTCTTCGCCTTCGACGTGGCCGTCATGCCGGGCCTGGCCGACAGCGACGACCGGACCTACGTCACCGCGATGCAGCACATCAACAAGGCGATCGAGAACGCCGCCTTCGGGCTCGTCTTCGTCGGCGCGCTCGTGGCCACCGGCCTCGCGGCGTTCCTCCAGTACCGGGCCGGGCGGCGCGCCACCGCGATCTGGGCCGCCGCCGCGACCGCGCTCTACCTCGGTGCACTGGTCGTCACCGCGACCGTCAACCTGCCGCTCAACAGCGAGCTCGCGCGGGCCGGCGATCCCTCGCGGATCCAGGACCTCGCGGCCGTGCGGGCCGCGTTCGAGAGCAGCTGGGCGACCGGCAACCTGGTGCGCACCCTGCTCTGTACGGCGGGGCTGGCCGCGCTGGTCCGCGCTCTGCTCCTGCACGGCCGCGCCGCGTCGCGGACGGTCTCCGCCGGATTCCGGGACGCCTGAACCGGCACGGCAGCGGCCCGTTCGGCGTGCGCCCTCTGCGCCCCTTGTGCTGTCGCCCAAGTCCGTTGTTATGCAGGTGACTTGGCCGCGACCGACGGTTCCGGGATCATGGCGGGAACGGCAGGCGTTCAGCGAGCACCGGGGAAGAGGCGACAGCCACCGTGAGTCCCGTACTGCGACCGTTCCGTGTCGAGGGGAAGGCCATCCAGCTCGCCAAGTACCTTGCGGAGGAGGAGATCGGCGATCTCGTGGGCTGCTCGTGCATCGGCAACGACGTCACCATCGATCTGTCCGACACCCACTTCCTGATCAGCCTGGTCGACTTGGGCGGCGGACTGCGGCTCAACTTCCACATGGCCCACGACGGGCCGGCCCGGGCCCGTTCCTGGAGCCGCCGGCTGCCGGCGGAGGCCGGCCCGCGCGACATC
The DNA here is from genome assembly GCF_040655255.1 of Kitasatospora sp. NPDC050463. NCBI lineage: Bacteria > Bacillati > Actinomycetota > Actinomycetes > Kitasatosporales > Streptomycetaceae > Kitasatospora > Kitasatospora sp. NPDC050463. The sequence continues at coordinate 111,724 of NZ_JBFAJO010000010.1, read as the reverse complement.
GCCCGGCGCATCGCGCTGGACGTGGCCACGCTGGACCGCGAGATCGCCCCGCTGCGCAACAAGCCACCGTTGCCCCCGTCCGCGCGCTGATCGCGGTCGGGGGCAACGGCGTCGGCCCGGGCTCAGCCGGTCGCGTCGCCGTGCAGCACCAGTGCCCAGCAGAGGCAGCCGAGCGCGGCGGTGCAGAGCAGTGCCCGCGCGACGTTCCAGCGCACCCAGGGCGCCTCGAACCGCCCGCGCACCGCGGCGGGTTCCGGGATCCGCCCGGGCTCCCCGGCGGCGGCCAGGGCGTCGTTCAGTGGAATGTTGATCTTCCGGGTGACCACCAGCGCCGCCGTGTAGCAGACCAGCGCCGCGACCGCGGCCGGCAGCACCGGGTGCCCGTCGGACGGCAGGTGCAGGGCCACCGCCACCGCGGTGCAGAGCAGTGCCCCGACGAACCCGAGGAGGAACCAGCCGTTGAGGATGGCCACATTGATGCGCTGCATCACCTCGATGAACGTCCGGTCCTCCGTCCCGCGCAGCCCCGGCATCACCGAGCAGGCGTAGGCGTAGAACAGGCCCGCGCTCAGTCCGGTGGTGATCGTGGCGGCCACAAGTGCGATCACGCGTGCCAGTTCCATCGGGCTCATACCTCTTTCCGTCCAACGGCGTTGCCGCGCCAGCCAGCCAGCAGGTCGGGCATCGCCTGGTCCGTCCGCTCACGACTCTCTCAAATGACGCGGTGTCAATCCATGTCCACGCGTCTACTCTTGCCCCATGGACACTCTCACGGGGCTGCTGGACGGGCCGAAGGCGCGCGGCGCGTTCCTGCTGCGTTCGATCCTCAGCCCGCCGTGGTCCCTGCGGATCGAGGACGGCGCTCCGCTGGCGGTGGTCACCCCGATCCGGGGCGACGCCTGGATCCTGCCCGACGGCGGCACACCCGTCCGGCTGAGCCCCGGCGACGTCGCCGTCCTGCGCGGCCCGGATCCCTACACCGTGGCCGACACCCCCGGCACCCCGGTCCAGGTGGTGATCGGTCCGGGCCAGCTCTGCTCGCGCGACGGCGTCGACGTGGCCGCCTCGATGTCCCTCGGCCTCCGTACCTGGGGCGAGGTCCGACCCGGCGACGAGAGTTCCGCCGTACTGCTCTCCGGCACCTACCAGGCCGAACACGAGATCGGCCGGCGGCTGTTGGCCCATCTGCCCGCTCTGCTGGTCCGCTCTGCCGGGCGGGGCGCCGCCGCCACCGAGGACACCCTGGTCCAGCTGCTGGCCGCCGAGATGTCCCGTGAGGAGACAGGCCAGGAACTGGTCCTGGACCGCCTGCTGGACCTCCTGGTCGTCGGGGTGCTGCGCAGCTGGCTCGCGGCCCCGGACAGCAGTGCCCCCGCCTGGTACCGGGCCCAGCACGACCGGGTGGTCGGCCCGGCCCTACGCCTGCTTCACGACGACCCGGCCCGTGCCTGGACGGTGGCCGCGCTGGCCGCGGAGGTCGGCATCTCCCGCGCGGGTCTGGCCCGCCGGTTCACCGCGCTGGTCGGCGAGCCGCCGATGGCCTACCTCGCAACCTGGCGGCTGGCGTTGGCCGCCGACCTGTTCCGGGATCCCGAGTACACCGTCGCCTCGGTGGCCCGCCGGGTCGGGTACAGCAACGCCTTCGCGCTCAGCACCGCCTTCAAGAGGGTTCGCGGGCTCACCCCACAGGAGCACCGGCGGCTGGCCGGCGGCGGCGGGCGCCGGCTCGCAGGACCGATCGCCGACCCGCTGTCCGCGGGGGAGACCGGCGAGCCCGTCACGGCGGAGGGCCGGCGCGGCCGGCGCTGACGGACAACTGAGAGACCCCGCCGAAGACTTCGGCCGCTCCCGGGCTGCCCGGCCACCAGGTCAGGCGGGTGCGGCGGCCTCCTCGTCCACCTCCACGATCACCAGCGTGCCGCGGCTGCCCGCCGCCACGGCGTGCGGGACACCGGCCGCCACCACGTACAGCTCACCGGGACCGAGCGGGACGGCGGCGCCGGCGACCAGCAGGTCCAGCCGGCCGTCGAGGACGAGCAGCGCCTCGGCGTGCTCGTGCCGCTCCTCCTCCAGCGGCAGTCCGTCCATCCGCAGCACCTTGACGGCGGCCGTGCCCACCCGGCCCAGGACGCGCGAGCGCCAGGCCTGCGGCAGTACGGCGGCGGTTGCGGGGACGTCGAACCGGCTCATGGCACACCTCTTCCGGCGCGGCCTGACCGCGCCCGTGATCGATGGGGACGTCCGCACGCTATCGGCGGAGCGGGGCCCGTTGGTCGACCGTTCGGCAAAATCTCCGGGCAGCTGACGGCCCGTCGACGGCTCGGGCTAGCCTGGGCCTCATGTTCGTTCTCGAGTTGACCTACATCGCGCCCCTGGACCGCATCGACGCCGTGCTCCCGCGGCACGTGGAATGGCTGAAGGAGCACTACGAGGCCGGGACGTTCCTCGCCTCGGGCCGCAAGGTGCCCCGGAACGGCGGCGTGATCATCGCCGCGGGCACGGACCGGGCGGTCGTCGAGGAGATCGTCCGGACCGACCCGTTCAGCGAGGCCGGCCTGGTCGAGTACACCGTCACCGAGTTCCTCGCCACCACCACCGCGCCGGTGCTGGACGCCTACCGCCAGGAACTGCCGGCCTGACCGGGCGCCCGCCCGGCCCGGGGGAGGAGACCGGCGGACTGGGCCCGATCGTGCCGGAGCGCGCCCCGGCCACTGTCGCCGGGCGGTTCGCAGGCGTACGGTGGCCACACGGTGATGCGCAACCGGTGGCGCGTCCGTCGGGGCGCGGTACGGCGGTGCCACCGCCCCGCGTTGGCACGCCCCGCCGGAGACCGCGATGGCTGACCCCCTGGCCGACCGCATGGCCTTCTTCACCACGCCCCGGCACCCCCGCGAGCGCCGGGACCCGCAGGAGCGGCTGGGGGACCGCCGCGAGGTCTACCGGGAGGGCGCGCTGCTGCCGGTGATCAGTGCGCAGGCCGCCCGCTGCATGGACTGCGGGCTGCCCTTCTGCCATCACGCCTGCCCCCTGGGCAACCTCGTCCCGGACTGGAACACGCTGGTCGCCCGGGACGACTGGCGGGCCGCCGCCGCGCGGCTGCTGGCCACCAACAACTTCCCCGAGTTCACCGGCCGGCTCTGCCCCGCCCCGTGCGAGAGCGCCTGCGTCCTGGCGATCGACGCCGAGGCCGTGACGATCAAGAACGTGGAGCTGGCGATCGCCGACCGGGCCTGGGAGAGCGGCTTCGACGCGCCGCAGCCGCCCGAGCGGCTGACCGGCCTGCGGGTGGCGGTCGTCGGCTCCGGTCCGGCCGGGCTCGCCGCCGCCCAGCAGCTCACCCGGGCCGGCCACACCACGACGGTCTACGAGCGCGCCGACCGGATCGGCGGGCTGCTGCGGTACGGCATACCGCCGTTCCGGCTGGAGAAGCACCGCCTGGACCGGCGGATCGAGCAGATGCGGACCGAGGGCACCGTCTTCCGCACCGGGATCGCGGTCGGCCGCGACCTGCCCGCCGACGACCTGCGGGCGCGCAGCGACGCGCTGGTGGTCGCCGTCGGCGCCACGCGCTGCCGGGAGCTCCGGGTGCCCGGCCGCCGGCTGGCCGGCGTGCACCAGGCCATCAGCTACCTGACCCTCGCCAACCGGGTCGACGAGGGCGATCGCGACGTCTCGCCGCTGTCCGCCGAGGGCCGCCACGTGGTGATCGTCGGAGGCGGCGACACCGCCGCCGACTGCCTGGGCACGGCCCTGCGCCAGCGGGCGGCGGCCGTCACCCAGTTCGACATCAACCCCCGCCCGCCCGGGCGCCGCGCGGCCGACCAGCCCTGGCCGGTCCACCCCAAGGTCTACCGGGTGACGACCTCGCACGAGGAGGCCGGCGGCACGGCCGCCGAGCCCAGGGTGTTCGCGGCGACCACGGTGGGGTTCGAGGCGGGCGCGGACGGACGGCTGGCGGCCGTCCGCTTCGCCGAGGCGCGCCGCGGCGACCGCCGGCCCCGGCCCGGTACCGAGCGCACCCTCCCGGCGGACCTGGCCCTGTTGGCCCTGGGCTTCTCCGGCCCCGGTCACAACGGCGCGCTGATCGGGCAGCTGGGCCTCACCGTCGGCCCGCGGGGCAACCTCGCCCGCGACGAGGAGTTCGCCGGCGGGGCGGACGGCGTGTTCGTCGCGGGCGACGCCGGGCGCGGTCAGTCGCTCATCGTCTGGGCGATCGCCGAGGGCCGGGCGGTGGCCGCCGCCGTCGACCGCCACCTGCGCGGCCGCACCGAGCTGCCCACCCCGGTCGCGCCGTCCGACGGCCCGCTCACCGTCTGAGCGCGGTCGGGGCGGGCTGGCTCGGGGGTCGGGCGGTCAGACGAGTTCGAGCACCAGCTTGCCGGTGTTCTCGCCCCGGAAGAGCATCTGCAGGGTCTGCGGGAAGTCGTCCACCGTGCCCCGGACCACGTGCTCCAGCACCTTGATCCGCCCTTCGGCGATCCAGCCGCCGATCTCCCGGGCGGCCTCCTTGAAGCGCGGCGCGTAGTCGAACACCACGAAGCCCTCCATCCGGGCACGGCGCACCAGCAGCGACAGGTAGTTGGCCGGGCCCTGGACGGCCGTGGTGTTGTACTGGCTGATGGCGCCGCAGACGACCACCCGGGCGTGCATCGCCAGGCAGGCCAGGGCGGCGTCCAGGATCTCCCCGCCGACGTTGTCGAAGTACACGTCGATGCCGTCCGGGGCCTGGGTGCGCAGCGCCTTCTTGACGTTCTCGGCCCGGTAGTCGATCGCGGCGTCGAAGCCGAGTTCACCCGTGAGCAGCGCGCACTTCTCGGCCCCGCCGGCGATGCCGATCACCCGGCACCCCTTCGCCTTGGCGATCTGGCCGACCAGGCTGCCCACGGCGCCCGCGGCGCCGGAGACCACCACGGTCTCGCCCTCCTTGAGCGCCCCGACGTCCAGCAGGCCGAAGTACGCCGTCATGCCCGGGCTTCCGAGCGCGCCGAGGAAGGTGGACGGCGGGGCGACGGCGGGGTCGATCCGCAGCACGCCCTTCCCGTCGGAGACCACGTGCTCCTGGACGCCGAAGAAGCCGACGACCAGGTCGCCGATGGTGAAGTCGGGGTGGTTGGACTCGGTGATCTCGACGACCGACCCGGCTCGCATCACCTCGCCGAGCCCGACCGGCGGCAGGTAGGAGGGGCGGTCGTCGAGCCACCCGCGCATCGCCGGGTCCAGTGAGAGGAAGCGGGTGCGGCCGGCGAACAAGCCCTCGCCGGGAGCCACGGCCGGCTCGGTGACGTGCTCCCAGTCCTCCGGGCTGACCTCGCCCACCGGCCGGCGGGCGAGGCGGATCTGACGGTTCTCGGCGGACAACATGGCGGACTCCCGGTGGCTGGACTGCGGTGCGGTTGACCTTCCGCGACGAGCAAGAGTCTAAGCAAGCGCTTAGTCAGCGCGCTAGGGCGGGGGTCGCCGGTCCCGCGGCCCGGGCGCGGGTCGAAACCGGTACGAGGCGCGGAGAACGGCCCGGAGCACGGTGTTCCGGGCCGCTTTCCTCGGCGGAGCCCCCACCGGACATCGACGACGGCGGCGGCCGACCACGAGACGCGGCGGGGCCGCCCGGACGCTGCCGACCGGGTCGGGCTGCGGGCTGTTCGGGCGAGGCGCGCCGGGCGGAGGAAGGACGGCGGCTACGTTCTGGCGGGAGTGGACGACCGAACGACGCGCACGGGAGAGCCATGACTTCGAATCCGCCGCCGAGCGGGGTGCGGGCCTGGCAGGTGCTTCGCAACCCCAAGGTCTGGATGGTCCCGACGATCATCGTCGGGACGGTGGCGTTCCTGCTGTCACTGCTCTACCTGGGCGGCATCATCAACCCGCGGGCGGACCTCCACCGGTTGCCGATCGGTCTGGTCAACGAGGACCAGGGGGCCGTCGTGGCGGGTCAGCAGCAGAACCTAGGGGCGCAGATCACGGCGGGTATCGCCGCCGCGCCTGACCCGCAGGGCCAGGTCTCCTGGCGGCTGCTCGACCAGGCCGCCGCCGACGACCAGTTGGCCTCGGGGAAGCTCGCGGGAGCGTTGGAGGTCCCGGCGGGTTTCACCGCCGCCGTGGCGGCGCTGGGCTCGCCAGCGCAGCCGATGCCGCCGCGGCCGACGATGGCGGTGCTGACCAACCCCGGGGTGGGCAGCCTGGCGTCCTCGTTGGCCTCCTCGGTCTCCCAGGCGGCCGCGCAGCAGGCCTCCGCCCAACTCGGCAAGTCCCTCACGGCCCAGGCGCAGGCCCAGGCGCAGGCCCAGCCGTCGGCGGCGGGCGGCGCGGCGACCAATGCGGCGGCGCTGCAACTCGCCGACCCGGTGGACGTCGAGGTCCGCGTCGGTCACCCGATCGGCCCGCACAGCGGGTTGGGCCTGACGGCGTTCTACTACACGCTGCTGCTCGTGCTCGCCGGCTTCCTCGGTGCGAACGTGATCAGCAACGGGGTCGACGTGGCACTCGGCTACGCGGCGAGCGAGCTGGGGCCGCTGCGGACCCAGCACCCGCTGGTGCGGATCAGCCGGACCCAGACGCTGGCCGTCACCTCCGTGATGTCGGTCGCCCTCGCGGTGCTGACCTCCAGTCTGGTGATGCTGGCGACCGTGGTGGTCCTCGGAATGGACGCCTCGCACCTGCCGCTGCTCTGGGTCTTCTCGGTCTGCGCCAGCGCGGCGGTGGGGCTCGGGGCGCAGGCGCTGATCGCCGCGTTCGGCGGGATCGGGCAGCTGATCAGCATGTTCGTCTTCATCGCGCTGTCGCTGCCGTCCTCCGGGGCGACCATCCCGCTCCAGGCGCTGCCGACGTTCTACCGGGGGCTGGCGGTGTTCGAGCCGATGCGCCAGCTCAGTGACGGCGTACGGGCGATCCTCTACTTCGACGCGCAGGCCGACGCCGGGCTGACCCGGGCCTGGGTGATGATCGCGATCGGCACGGTCGCGGCCCTGGCCTTCGGCTTCGGGATGACCACCTACTACGACCGCAAGGGCCTGCACCGGTTCCACCCCGAGGTGAGCTGACCCCGGTGACCGGCCGTCCCGCTGACCGGTACCGGCCTGACGCCCTGTCACGCGCCGGGTCGTCGACCGGAGGTCCGGCCCCGGAGGACGAGCACGTCCCGGTCCGCAGGGGTCTGGGCGCACCGGCGGTCGGCGGGGCTCGTGCGGGTGCGGCATCCGGCAGGTGCCGCCCGCGCCGCTCCCGGTACGCCGCAGGGGGAGGCCGGCGGGGTCGACGCCGTCCTGCGGGCGGATGGTGGCCGGGGCGGCGCGCCGTATCGTCGGAGGTATGAGCCGACCGCTGCATCTGGCCGCCTACCTGCTGGCCTTCGACACCCGGGCCCAGACCCTCCAGGACCGCACCCGGGCCGGCTTCCTGCTGCGCGCCGCCGCGCTGGCCGAGCTCGCCCACCGCGGTGACCTCGTCGAGGACGACGCGGGCCGGGTGCGGGTGGCACCGGCGGCCGGTCCCGACGGGGATCCGGTGCTCGACGCCGTGCTGGCCGAGGTGGCGGCCCGGCGGCGCGGCTGGAAGTCGTGGATCAAGCGGGGCCGCGAGGAGACGCTGGACGCCGTCGAACAGCGGCTGGCGGTCCTCGGCGTGCTGACGGTCCAGGACCGTGACCCCTACGGCCCCGTGGTGCCGCGCCGGCCGGTGGCGATGCCCGATCCCCGGGAGGCGCTGGACCAGCAGGTGCGGGTGGCGCAGGTGGTCCGCGGGGACGGCCCGGTGGACCAGGTGGCGTTCGCGGACGCGGCGCTGGGGGCGCTGGCCGCGCACGGGCAGCTCCGGTTGGTGCTGTCGCGCGGGGAACGGCGGGCGCACGCCGAGCGGATCGCGGCGCTCACCGCCCGGCTGGCGGAGCCGGCGCCCGGGCTGGCCCGGGCGGTCGACGGGCTGGGGACGACGATGGTCGCCGCGCAGGGCGGGATGGGCGGCGGCTGAGCGCCGGCGCACCGGAGGCCGACGCCGGTCCGGGGCGGTCGGGCGCCCGGGCGGCCGGTTCGGGGCCGGTTCGTCGACGCAGCGAGTGGGCCGGAGTTGCGCACCGCTTGCTTTGACGTCGGCGTCAATGTCTACCGTCGTCATCGCGTACCGGCGCCGAGCGGGCGGCGGGAACGCGTCCGGGGGCCTGGCCGAGCGGCCAGGACCACCCGTGGTCCAACGGCACCGGCGACCGCGTCGCACCACGGACGTGGCCGGCCGGTGGTGAAGCATTGATCCGCCCCTGATAGCACCCGAGGTCGCATACATGCCTTCCCTGCTGCACATCGACGCGAGCATCCGCCACGACGGCTCGGTGTCCCGTGAGCTGTCCGCCTACTTCGCCACGCAGTGGCGCGAGAACCACCCCGACGGCGGCTACGTCTACCGGGACCTGGGCGCCGAGCCCGTCCCGCACATCACGCACGCCGTCCGCGAGGCCCTGCTCGACCCGAGCGGCGAGCACGGCGAGACCCCGGAGGAGCGGGCGCTCAGCGAGGCGGTCACCGCCGAGGTGCGCGAGGCGACCACGCTGATCATCGGTGCCCCGATGTACAACTACACGATCCCGTCCACGCTCAAGGCGTGGGTGGACCGTCTCGTCACCCCGGCCCACATGGTGGCGCCGGGCGGCGACCCGGGCCTGCTCAGCGGCAAGTCCGTCGTGGTGGTCACCGCCCGGGGCGGTTCCTACGCGCCCGGCACCCCCCGTGAGGGCTGGGACTACCAGGAGCCGTACCTGCGCGCCGTCCTGGGCGCGATCGGCCTGGCGGACGACCTGACCTTCGTGCACGCCGAGCTGACCCTGGCGGCGATCGTGCCGCAGATGGCCGCGCTCAAGCCGCTGGCGGAGAAGTCCCGGGACAGCGCCTTCGAGACGCTCAAGACGCTGGCCGTCTGACGGTCCGTCCTGCCGTATCCGCAGTACCGAGGTACCGAAGCATCGTCGTTCGGTAGTTCCGCAGTCCCACCGGTGGGCTCGGGGCCGCATCCGGGTGGTTCTCGGATGCGGCCCCGTTCGCGTCGGTCGGTGGGCCGGCCCGCCGGCTCGCCGGTCCCTCGGGACGCCCGGGGGAGCCGGGGGCAGCCGGTGTCAGCCGCGCCCGCCGGGCCGGGTGATCCCCGCGCGTTCGGCGACGTCCAGCGCCGGCTTCAGCAGCAGCGGGCGGCGGTCCGCGTGCTCGGGACCGGCCGCGGCCAGGAGGTCGGCCACCACCGCGGCGTCCACCGTGCTCGCCTCGGCGTGCCGGACGAACCGGGCGAGGGCATCGGCGAACGCCGCCTCGTCGGCGGGCTGAACGGCGGCGAGCGCGGCCGCCTCGTCGACGAACTCCTCCTCCGAGCCCAGCCACCCGGCAGCCATCGCCAGCCCGTCGTCCTGCACGGATTCGGGGTAGGGGATGCGCTGCCAGGCGCCGCCCTGCGACCAGTAGACGAAGCCGAAGAGGTTGCCCTCGGCGTCCTCACGCAGGGTTTCCCAGGGCAGCCACTGCGGAGCCCCGGCGAGAAAGTCGATCTGTCGGCCGTCGACGTGGGTCTCGCTGCCGTCGGAGTCCTGGCCGCAGAAGACGACGCCCTCCTCGCACCGCGTGACGCGCCACCAGTAGGAGCCGCCCGTCGCGTCGCACCACACCCCGTGCTCGTCCAGCCAGTAGCCCTCGGGGTTGCCGTGGGCGGCTTCCAGGAGGGCGAAGGCGACAGCTCTCGCCCACACCCGGTCGCCGTGGTCGAGGTCCTCGGGCCGGCTCGGCCTGTGCATGGTGCTGCTCCCGTTCGATAGGTCGGGCACAGCCTGGCACACCCCGGTGACAGCCGGTCGGCCACCCCGGGACGGGCTCCCCCCCCGGGGGGGGAGCTTCGGGGCGGACGTGTCGTCAGCGGACGACCGGGTCGCCGCCGCGATGGAGCCGGACGGACACCGAACGGTCGTGGTCACCGAGAGAAATCGACGGGTGCCCACCGACTCTCAGGGCGCCGCCGCCACCAAGCACGCTCCCATGCCAGCCACTACCAGCGGCAAGCAGCCCACCAGCCGTGACTGGCACTTCGGTTGGCGAGCGTGAGCTTCGTGGTGGGCGGGCGGGGCGGGCGTGGCGCGTCTGGTCCGCGTTGGTGTGGTCATGCGGCACAGTGCTGCCGCAGTGCGTCCAGATGGGTGGCCAGGTACTCGCGGCTCCACGCGTAGTGCTCCGGATTGGAGGTCCGGAAGCCGCGGGGCTCGCTCTCGATGACCAGGATGAGGCCCAAGTAGACACGGTAGAGCGCGAGCCGGTGGGCTAGGCCCGGGGCGAACTCCAGCTCGCCGCCCGCCTCCCGGTAGCCCGCCCGCGGCTCCGCCGAACTCCAGGGATACCAGCTCGGCCGCCGGGTCGCCGAAGAACGCCCTTTCGTGGTCGATCAGTCCAGTGATTCGTGTGCCGTCGTGGAAGACGTTGCCGGGCCACAGGTCGAAGTGGACGAGGCGTGACACGGCCACCTCCGCCAGCCGCTCCTGAGAGGCGTCCACCAGGGCTGTGAATTCCTTGGCCGGCGTGCCGAGTTCGGCTCCGAAGCGTTCGGCGTCCGTCAGCAGGGCGGCCGTCATCAGGCTGAAGGCGGCGGGCCAGTCATCCGCCTGAAGGGCGGACTCGGGTGCGGGGTAGCCGAAGCGCCCGTCCGGGGACGGGATCGCGTTGATCAGGGCCGTCAGCTGCCCCAGCTCGCGGCGCAGCAGATCGGGTCGGTGCGGTTCCGTCTGGTCCCAGGGGCTGCCGTCGAGCCAGGAGAGCACCAGGTGGTCCACGCCGGCATGCAGCAGCCGAGGTGTCGGCACCCTGGCCCCGGTCGGGCTGTTGAGCTGTCGGTAGACGGCGGCCTCGGTGCCGAGGATGCCGCGCTCGTAGCGGAGCACTGGCAGGTCCGCGGGTGGGGCGATCTTGACCAGTACGGTCCGGCCGTCGAAGAGCCGGGCGCGGTAAGCGGTGTTGAACATCCCGCCGGTCAACTCCCGCTCCAGCCGACCGCCCTGGCCCAGCGAGCGGTGTAGCAGCGCGTCCAGTGCGGGAGCGTCCAGACGCCGCTTGCTCAGGCTCTCCACGTCGCACACCTTAACAACCGGCGGGCGCCCAACACAGACTGACTTCAGCTTGTCGGGGTGAGGGTGTGCTGTTCTGCTGACGTGGAGTTGTTGCTTCTGGAAGGCGGCGGGGTGTGAGGTACGCAGATGGGGGCGGGTTGACGGCGATGGCACGTCAGCGTCGTGAGAGTGTGCGGGTGGAGGCGGCCGGGCTGTTCGCCGCCGACGGGGCCGCGCGGCGCGGTACGGTGCTCAGATCTTCATCCCAGGGAGTCTCCATGCGTCCGCTGTTACGCCGTCTGGCCGTCGTTCTTTCCGTGATCCCCCTTGCTGCGTGCAGCGACGGCTCGCCCGCCAGCGGTCCGGTGTCATCCGCGAGTACGCCTCCGGTCGCCAGCACACCGCCCTCTGTCAATGCCCCGCCGCTCTCCGCGGATGACCAGGTCAAGCTCGTCGCGTGGTTCGAGGAGGGTCGTCATAAGCAGGGAATGGGCGCCCTTGGTCGCGACCTCGACAGGTTCAAGCGCAGCTTGGCCATTGACTCTGTCACGTCTGCCGACTTCAGGAACGTCAATTCGGCCTGCGGAGACCTTGGCCATGATCTCAATATCATCAAGGACTTCGAGCCCATTCCCGACCCGCCCACCCAGGCACTGTGGTCCTCGGCGCTCATGAACCTGCGGCAGGGCGTGACCGACTGCCTCACCGGTTCCACCGCCAACGATGCCGCTCAGGTCACCAAGGCCAAGGCCGCCCTCATGAAGGGTGAGACCGACTACTCGGCTGTCGTGGCCCGGCTGGGCGGGGCACTCGGCGTCGCCCCCACCCCCACATCCAGCTGAAGCCCCTCCCTCTACTGTTCGGGGCGCTTGGAGTCGATGTGCCCGGCGTCCAGGTCCTCCCGGCAGCGCCGCTCGGGCTCGCCCTCGGCCTCGTCGCGGTGGGCGGGGGTGTTCCACTCGTGGACCACCTGGATCGGGTTGGTGTCGCGAGTCTCTCGCATCGAATGCGAGAGCGACCTGCTCCGGTCGGGCCATGAATTAAGCTCGGGCCGAATCCAACGGTGGCCGGAGGGTGGCAACGCATGCAGTCGGGACTGAGCTTCTCCACGGCGGATCTGGCACAGACGCGCTTCGCGGTCTCCCCGATGTGGGAGGTCGTCACCAGCTTCCGACTGCTCGCGCAGGACGAGGAGCCACCGCTGCACCGGCGCTGGGCCGAGCAGGTCCGGCCCCGGCTGGCGCACGCGGGACTGGACCGTGGCTGGCTGGCCGAACTCGTCCCCGCCGGCGGCTATCTCGCGGACTTCCTCAACCCGACCCCCGCCACCCCGTTCCCCTCCCTCGCCACCGAGCTGGAGGCGATCCGGCGGACCTCGCCCGAGCGGCTTCGGACCGAGCTCGGAATGCTGGCCGCCGAGCGCGACCGGGGCCCCTCGCCGCGGTTCAGGGTCCTGGCGGAGGCTCCGGAGGAGGCGCTGGAGAAGGTCGTCGCGGAGATCGAGGCCTACTGGGAGCTCGCCCTCGCGCCCTACTGGGACAGGATCCGGCGGCTCCTGGAAGCCGATGTGTTCCACCGGGCCCGTCAGGTGGCGGAGCACGGTTCGGCCCACGTCCTCAACGAACTGCACGACTCCGTACGGTGGGACGACGGCACGCTGCGGCTGGTCCGCCGCCACTGCGCGCTGACCCGTGACCAGGCCGGCTCGGGGCTCCTCCTGGTGCCCTCCGCGTTCGCCTGGCCGCGCGTGCTGACCCGCTCGGTGGCGCCGGACCCGCCTCAGCTCGCCTACCCGGCCCGTGGGATCGGCAACCTCTGGGAGCCGCGCGCCACCACCTCCCCGGACGCGGTGGCCGCCGTCCTGGGCCGGTCCCGCACGATGCTGCTGACCGAACTCGACACGCCCTCGTCGACCACCCGGCTCGCCCGGCACTCCGGCCTGTCTGCGGCCGGCGTCTCCCAGCACCTCACGGCCCTGCGCAACGCGGGTCTGGTGACCGCCCACCGCAGCGGCCGCTCCGTCCTCTACGCCCGCACCGCCCTCGCGGACGCCCTGCTGGCCCCCGGCGGGCGCTGAACCCGGGGAGCGGTCCGCGACGGTTCAGCCCGTCACGAGCTGGGCGACGAAGTTGATGGTGGTGGCCAGGATGCCGGCACCGAAGACGTAGGACAGCAGGCAGTGCCGGAGCACGACCGCCCTGAGCAGGCTGCTGGACACGCTCGTGTCGGAGACCTGGTAGGTCATGCCGAGGTTGTAGCTGAAGTAGAGGAAGTCGCTGTACCGCGGCGGATCGTCGGTGTTGAAGTCGATCCCGCCCCCGGCCGGCCCGTAGTAGATGTACGCGTAGCGGGTGGCGTACATCAGGTGGAGCGCGGCCCAGGCCGTGAACACGCCGCAGAGCGCCGTCGCGGCCGCGGCCTGGCCCCGGTCCGAGTGGCCGACCAGGAGCAGCAGCACGGTGCCGACCAGCCCGCACAGCGCGGACGCGACGACGGCGAGCTCCTCGACGACCGGCCTGAACTCCTCGCGCCGGACGTTGCGGCGGGTGGTCCCGGGGTCCATGGGCCACAGGACGACCCATCCCGACACCACGAAGATCGTCTCTGCCACGGCGATGCCGGCGAGGACTCCCAACGGCCCCCCGGCCAGTACGCCGACGAGCGTTCCGGCGGCCACCCCGAGGACCGCCGAAAGGGCGAGCCGAGGGACGGCGGACAGTAGGAACCAGGGCTTCATGGGGGGCTCGCGGGCGGACGGCGGGGACGGGCGCCAGCGTATCCGGGGGCGGACCGGGGTGCAGCACGACGGTTCACGGCAGGGGCGACGGCGTCGGACGGCTGCGCGGCGGGCCGCCTGCCGGAGATGAACGCCCGGTTCGCGCGCTCGGGGACCACCGGGCGCGCGGAGTGACCAGCCGATCATGGAGCACGCCACGGTCACCCTCGGCCCGACCGGCTGAACGCCCCGGCCGGGGCCCGCGCCTCCGGGCTCCGACCGGGAGGCGGGAGCGGCCGTCGCGACGGCGAGACGGGTGCTGAACCGGACCGGGGCGATCAAGGTTATGGTTCTTGGCGGTCCGCGGACACCGGGGTACGAGGGAGAGCGCTGTGAAGTTGGTTGGTCGCACGATGACGGCGGCTGCGGCCGGGGTACTGCTGGGCGTCCTGACGGCCTGTGGCTCCGGTGGGTCCGGGGCGGCGGCCGGTGGTACCGCGGCGGCCGGCCAGGGCACGGCGACGGCTGCCACCGGTGCCGGTGCCGGTGCCAGTGCCGGTGCGAGCGCGGGCGCGGCCGACCCGACGGCCCAGGCTCCGACCGCCGGCGGGGGCGTCTCGCCCGGCGCGGCCACCGGCACCTCCCCGGCGCCCGGCGCGGTGCCGCCCGGTGGCGGGGCGGCGCCCGGCGGGGGTGGCCCGGCGGCCGGTGCGGTCCCGATGCCCGTCTGGAGCGACGCCGCGACGCCGCTCCTCGACTACAAGGCCGTCCTGCAGCTGATGCCCGACCAGGCCGCGATGACCGGTTGGGCACAGGAGAAGCGGCGGGTCGACCCCACCGACCACTCCTCGACCTGCCAGAACACCGACTCCTGCAACGGCAAGCCGCTCAGCGGCGAGGCCAAGTTCAGCTCCGGCGACGTGGTCGCACGCTTCCTCGTCGACACCCTGCCGACGAAGGCGGCCGCCCAGGACAAGCTCAAGGCGGCGTACACGGCCTACGGCGACGCCACCCGCTACCACGTCGTGGAGCTGCCCGCCATCGGCACCGAGAGCCGCGCCTGGCAGGGGGAGCCCGGTGGCCGGGACGGTTGGGGCATCGTGATGCGCGCGGGCACCGTGGTCGCCACCGTGACCACCGAGGACGGCCCGGTGGACACCGCGACGGCGCAGCGCCTCGCCGTCCTGCTGGCCAAGCGCATCGAGCAGGCCCAGGCCGGCCGGGCCGCGGACGCCGTGCTCGGCGGCTGACCGGCCCGGACCGACCGGCCCCGGTGATCCGGATCACGGGAACCGGCCGCGGCGTCGCGACGATCCCGTCCACGTGTCCATCACTTCGCCGTTCGCCTCCGGGGACGAGGACGTGCTGCTCGTCGTCGAGCTGCTGCCGTTCGTCTCGCCGTTCCTCCTGCTGCTCGTCGCGCTGGTGCTGACGGTCCGGCTGGTCCGGGCCCGCCTGCGCGGAGCACCGGCGACGGCCGGGGCCCTCGTCCTGGCCGCCGTCGGCGCCGCGTTCGCGGCCTCCTGCGCCTATGTCACCGGCAGCGTGGCGGGGCCGGGGTCCGCCTGGATCACGGACAGGAAGTGGTGCAGAGCGAACGGCTGGTTCCAGGCCGAGACCCTCGACCGGACGACGTTCCCGATGAGCGCGCACTGCGCTCCGGGCGGGGACGAACTCGTCCCGGCCTGGGTCAACCCGGTACTGGTCACCGGCAGCCTCGTCGCCGCCGTCGCACTCGCCGCCGGCCTCGCCGCACATCTGCGCGCGCGGGCCGGCCGCACCGAGTACGCGGGACGCCGGGACTGAACCGCCCGGCCGGGGAGCGCTCCCCGCTGCGGGGCCCGCCGGTGCCAGTGGGATGATCATGCGTATGACGCACATCATCAGGGCAGTGGAAGCCGACGACTGGCCGAAGATCAAGCAGCTGCGCCTGGACGCGCTGCTGGATCCGGCCGCGCCCGTCGCCTTCCACGACAGCTACGAGAAGGCCAGCGCCCAGCCGGACGACTTCTGGCAGGACCGCGCGGCCGGGGCCGCCGCAGGCGTCACCGCACGGCAGTTCGCCGCGGAGGCCGCCGACGGGCGCTGGCTCGGAACCGTATCGGTGCTGGTCGAGCGCGCCGGCACGGCAACGTTCTTCGGCGATGTCCCGGAGCAGCCGCAGACGCACCTCGTCGGCGTGTTCGTCCGGCCCGAGGCACGCGGCCACGGCGTCGCCCAGGAGCTCTTCGAGGCCGCGCTGGCCTGGTCGTGGTCGCTCGCCGAGCCGCGGATCGAGCGGGTCCGGCTCTTCGTCCACCAGGACAACGGCCGGGCGGAGGCGATGTACCGGAAGGTCGGCTTCGAGCCCACCGGCCACACGCTGCCCTCGCCCTGGGACGAGAGCGCCCGCGAGCTCGAACTGGCCGTCCGGCGCGGGTGAGGCCGTCCGGCTGAGGCCGTCCAGCTGACGTCGTCCGGCGCAGCGGGCCGGTCCCACGGCCGGGCCGGGCTCCGGTTCGCGGGGCCGTCGCCCCGGCGGCCGTCGCCCCGGCGGACGGTGCCTCGGTGGCGCCGACCGGGGCGCCCCCGGCGTCCGCCACGCCGACGACGGGCCCGACCTCGGTGCCCGCCCGCGAGCCTGCCGCCCACCGGGGACCGGCCGCCCTACAGTGCTGCCCATGACCGACCGGGGCGGCCATCCGGGCCGACGTACCGTACTGGCCCTCGGCGCGGGCGCGGCGCTCGCCTCCTGGCCGACCACCGCACCGGCCCGGACACGGACCGGCCCCGACTGGCAGGCCCTCGCCGCGAGCCTGGACGGCGTGCTGCTGCGCCCGGGCTCGGCCGACTACGAGAGCGCCCGGCTGCCGCGCAACCTGAGGTTCGCCCCCGAGGCGCACCCGGAGGCGATCGCCCGGTGCGCGCACAGCGCCGACGTCGCCGAATGCCTCCGGTTCGCCCGCCGCTTCGGCATCCGGTTCGCGGTACGCAGCGGCGGCCACTGCTACGCGGGCTGGTCCAGCGACACCCCGCTGGTGATCGACCTGGCCCGGCTGGACACCGTCCGGGTCGACGGCGACCAGGCCGAACTCGGCCCCGGCACCCCCCTGATGACCGCCTACGCCGAACTCGCCCGGCACGGCGTCACCGTCCCGGCCGGCACCTGCCCCACCGTCGGGCTGGCCGGCCTGGCACTCGGCGGCGGCCACGGCGTCACCAGCCGGGCGTACGGCCTGACCTGCGACAGCCTCACCGAGGCGGAGGTCGTCCTGGCCGACGGGCGGGTGGTGCGCTGCGACGCCGAGCGGGAACCGGAGCTGTTCTGGGCCCTGCGCGGTGCCGGGAACGGAAACTTCGGGGTGGTCACCTCGCTGCGGCTGCGCACCCACCCGGCGGTGGACTGCACGATCTTCAAGTACTCCTGGGCCTGGGCGGACGCCGGCCGGGCGCTGGCCGAGTGGCAGCCCTGGGCCTTCACCGCGCCGGACCGGCTCTGGTCCAACTTCCACGTCTGGGCCCGCCCCGACGGCGCGTCGGTGGACGCGGGCGGCGTGCTGCTCGGCGACTCCGACGAGCTGGAGCGACTCGTCGCCCCGCTGCTCGCCCGCACCGGCCCGACCACCTCCGCCGCCGTCGCCACCCGGCCGTACCTGGACTCGATGCTCGCCTACACCGGCTGCCGCACCGTGGAGGCCTGCCTGCGGACGGGCAGCCAGGCCTTCGCCGCCGCCTCCCACTTCTTCGACGGCTACCTCCCCGCCGCGGCCGTCGGCGCGCTGCGCGGCTTCGCGGACCGCCGCGACCCGACGGCCGGCGCCGTCACGTTCACCGCCCTCGGCGGCGCGGTCAACCGCGTCCCGGCCGCCGCCACGGCCTTCCGGCACCGGAGTTCGACGCTGCTCGCCCAGTACTACGCAGGCTGGCCCGCCGACGGTCCGGCCGAGCCCCGGGTCCGCTGGGTGGCCGACGCCCACGCGACCCTCGCGCCCTACGCCAACGGCCACGCCTACCAGAACTACCGCGACCCCCACCTCGTCGACTGGCGCACCGCCTACTACGGCGAGCACGTGCCCCGGCTCGAACGGGTCAAGGCCGTCTACGACCCGGACCGGGTCTTCGACTTCCCCCAGGCCCTCTGAAAGGGCGTTCCGTCCGGTGGACGTGGTCCGGTGACCCGCCCAGCGTCAGCCGGTCGGGACCGTCCGCGACGGCGGCCGCCCGCCGCGGGCTGCCGGTACCCGACCGGCCGCGGCAGCGCCGGGGCCGGTCGGGCTCAGGGTCGGCCCCGGCTCCTGGGCTGCGGAGCCGTCCGGCGGTGCGGCCGACCCTGGCGGGCTCATGCGACGGGGCCGACGGCCACCAGGTCGTGGACGAAGAGGGCATGGCGTTCCTCCTCGCCCAGCCCACCCCACACCCCGAAGGGCTCACGCGCGGCGAGGGCGTGGCGGCGGCACTCGATCCGCTCCGGGCAGGCACCGCAGAGGGCCTTGGCGGCCTCCTCGGACGCGTCGGCCGAGCCGGGGCCGTCCACGTGCCGGAAGAACCGGCTGCCGTGGGTGCTCCGGCACGCGGCGTGCTGCGGCCGGTTCCAGCGGTGGTCCGGTGCGCCGGGCAGGTGGGGGGTGTCGCTCACGCTACGGGCTCCTTGTCGACGACGGGCGGGAGTGCTGCGTGCCTCGTCTGACCCGGATCGGCCGTTTCATGCCTCCTGTGTTTCCTGCCTCCTGCCCCTGGCCGGGTACGGCGCGGGCGCCCACCAGGGGTTGGTGAGCCGCCCGCGCCCCCCGCGCCCCCGCGCCGCCCCGCCGTCTCAGGCGCCGCGCCGCGGTTCCAGCCGGAAGCCGAAGGCCGTGGTGCCCGGGTCGAGGGCGGCGACCCCGCCGTCCACGGTGAGGACCGCGCCGTTCACGTAGCTCGCTGCCGACGAGAGCAGCCAGCCGATCGCCGCGGCCACCTCGTCGGGCTCGCCGGGCCGCCCGGCCGGAGTCAGCCTGGTCGCCTCGCGGTACGCCTCGTCGGGGCCGGCCAACCCCTCCTCGTCGGCGAACCGGGCCATCCGGCGGTCGGCCATCTCCGTGCGCACCCAGCTGGGGCAGACGGTGTTGGCCCGCAGCCCGAGGTGGCCGTAGTCGACGGCGAGCGAGCGGCAGAGCTGCAGCAGCGCCGCCTTCGAGGTGGCGTAGGCCGCGTTCCCGACCCCGTTGCGCAGCGCGGAGACGGAGGAGACCGCCACGACGGCTCCCCGCGACCGCAGCAGGTGCGGCACGGCGGCCCGCAGGAGGAGGAACGGGCCGGTGAGGTTGGTGCGCATCACCAGCTCCCAGTCCTCCAGCGTGACGTCCCCGACGGAGCCGCCCCGGCCGACACCGGCGTTGAGCACGATCCCGTCGAGCCGCCCGAACTCGGCCACGACTCCGTCCACCAGCGTCCGGACGTCCTCGGGATCGGTGGCGTCCGACACCCGGGCCACGGCACCGGTCTCCCGGGCCACCCGCTCCAGCGGCTCGGGGCGCCGCCCGGACACCACCACCTGGCAGGCGTCGGCCCGCAGCAGCCGGGCGGTGGCCGCCCCGATGCCGGTACCGCCGCCGGTGACGATGACAACGCGCTGATCGGACATGGGTGGGCGCCTCCGCCGTGATCGATGCTCCGAGAACCGTCGGATCCTATGCTCACACCACGTCAGCCCCGTTCCGCAGCCGCCCCCTTGGCCGCTGCCGCCCTGCCCCGGCGGCGGGTCCGCCTCCGTGGGAGCCCGCCGTGTCCGGCCACCACTCAGCGCGATCGACGAGGTGGAACGCGCCCGAGTGTCCAGGTCCGGCGCGGGGCCGGCCACTCCTTCCGGTGAATCCCGGCGGATCTCTGCCCACGAAGCACGGCCGACGCGTTATGTACGTACCAGGAGCGGCCGGCGGGGCCGCGAACGGTGGAGGACAGCGATGATGCGTGCACCCGGGGCTGCCGCCCTCACTCTCGCGGCGGCCGCAGTTCTGGCCCCCGCCACGGCCCTGCCGACCCCGGCGGCCGCCGCGGCCGGTTGCCACGGCAACGCCTGCGAGGGCAAGAACCCGAAGACGCTCGGCTGCGCGGAAGACGCGCGGGACATCCCCAGGACCGAGATCAGGCCGGACACCCAGCTGCACCCCAGGGTGTGGCTGCGCTACTCCGCGAAGTGTCATGCGGTCTGGGCGAAGGGCGAGTGGGCGGACGGCTGGACGATCCGGGTGGCGATCCTCGACGGCGACCCCTACGACGCCCCGACCCTCGCTTCGGGCGAGGCGTTCACCGCGATGGTCGGCGCCGACCGCACCCACCACGTCGGCATCCTGGACGTCGACGGGCAGTGGGTGTACGGGAAGTGGCGCAGCGGAGCGGCGTAGGACCCGTGGCGACGCGCGCGCGGCACACCGGCGGTGCATCGCCGCCGTCCTCGCCGCGCGTGGCGCCTGGTCGGCCCGATGACCGTGGGTCCGCCCCCGTGCCGGCGGTCGGCACGGGGGCGGTCCCGGTTGGAGGGCGACGTCACCTCTGGTCCGGCGCGGTCAGTTGTTCTCCTCGGCCCGGACGATCTCGTCGATCCGGCGCTGGAGGGCGTCGGCCTCGGCGCGGGCCTTCCGGGCCGCCTCGTGCTCGCCGAGCCGGTCCAGGGCGGCGGCCTTGCGGCGCAGTTCGGTGACCTCCTGCCGCATCTTCGGCAGGTCGTAGGCGACGGAGTCACGGGTGGTCGGGCGGGAGGAGGCGGACTGGCCGGACGCGTCGGACGGCTGGACGGCGCAGACGGCGCTGACGCCGCCCGGGCCGAACAGCGAGCCGCCGATCAGCGTGTTCAGCACGCCGCGGCAGGCGGCGGACTCCTGGGGCGTCTTCGGCCCATTGCCGGCTGCGGCTGGCTGGGCGAGCAGGAGCGGGGCGGCGCCGAGCGCCAGCACGGCACACGCCAGGCGTGCGGCGGACTTCAGCGACATGGAGGTGCGTGGGGACATGACGGGCCCTTCGGAGCAGGCGATGGAGGAGGGGCCATCCCTATCCGAGGGCGGGCCACGACGGGGGACGCTCCGCCGTCCGTGGGCGTGTCAGCGGCCTGCGGACGGCCTCCCGGTGGTCCGGTCGGCCGGTCCTCGTGGTGGGGCTGCCCCCTTGACCGCACGGCGCCCGGTTCCCTGGCCCGGCGGCCGGTCCGCGTCCGCGCCAGCTCTCAGTGCCCGCCCTTGGGCTCGGTGCAGCCCCCTTCCAGGTAGGGCCCGTGGGCCCGGACCTCGACGGGGGAGCCGAGTCGTCCGGTGACGCAGGGGCCGGTTCCCGGGACGAACAGGTCGAACCCGATCAGGCTGTCGGACCGGTGGACCACGGCGCTCGCCGCGGGGTAGCCGAGCGACTCCAGGAGGCGCTGGAGCTCGGCCTCGGTCGACGGCGCCCCGCCGGGGCGGGCGTCGAGTGCGGCTGCGATCCGCGCGCTGTGCGCCTCTCCCCGGCACCGGCCGGCCGCCGTCATGGCCGCCATCTGCTTGTACATGCTGTTCTCCGCGTGCTTCGCGGCCTCCGGGTCGAGCGGCGCGCCGGATCCGGTCCCACCGGCGGAGGGGCTCGGCCGGGCGGACTCGCAGCGCAGCGCCGCCACGTCCGGGAAGAGCCGGTCGTGCTCGGCGGCGCCCTGCCGGACCTGCTCCGCGTGGTCGGGCGCGGTGGCGCTCGCGCCGGTCGCGCTCGGCACTGCCGCCCCACCGGCCCCCGCCCCGGTGTCGCCCGTGCGCACGCTTCCGCAGCCCGCCACCGTCACGGCGGCGGTCAACACTGCCGCCGCCGCTGCCACCGGATACCTCATCGGCCGCCCTGCCCTCCCCGATCCGGGGCGCGCCTGTTTCGCACCCCCGTTCGAGCCATCATCATGCCGGAGCCCACCGGCTCCGGGGCCACTGACTCCCGGGCCCCGGCCGCCTGCTGCCGCCGGCCGACCACGGCCGTCCCGCCGCCGTCCCGCGTCGCGTGACGAGGACCGAACCGATCAGGATTCGAGAAGCCCTGCTCACCCCGCCGGGCCTAGCCTTTCCCCATGAACCTCACCATTCACTGGACCTTCCTCCCGCACACCGACCCGGACGCCTCGCTGGCCTTCTACCGCGACCTGCTCGGCTTCGAGGTCCGTAACGACGTCGGCTACGGCGACATGCGCTGGATCACCGTCGGGCCCGTCGACCAGCCCGGTACGTCAGTCGTCCTGGAGCCGCCGGCGGCCGACCCCGGCACCACCGACGAGGAGCGCCGCACCATCGTCGAGATGATGGCCAAGGGCACCTACGCCCGCCTCGTCCTGGCCACCGACGACCTCGACGCCACCTTCGCCCGGCTGAAGGCGGCCGGCGCCGAGGTCGCCCAGGAGCCGACCGAGCAGCCGTACGGCATCCGCGACTGCGCCTTCCGGGACCCCGCCGGCAACATGATCCGGGTCAACGAGGTCCGCTGAGCAGTCCGGCGACCCCGGACGGGGCCGACGCGCCGAGCCGCACGGACGGCCCGAGAAGTGTCCCGGCCGCCTCCCGGCCGTACTGCCGCGCGACAGTACGGCCGGGAGGCGGCCGACGAAGGGGAACCGGGCGACCGCCGGAGCTGGTTGGATCGAGCCGGGCGACGCCGACGGAGACCGCGAAGGCGACCCGCATGACGGATGGAGAGACGACAACCATGGCCACGAGGACGGATTCGCAGCCGCCCGCGCCGCACGCCGCCGACAGCCACGACGTGATCCGTGTGCACGGCGCGCGGGTGAACAACCTCAAGGACGTCAGCGTCGAGATCCCGAAGCGCCGGCTGACGGTGCTGACCGGTGTCTCCGGCTCCGGCAAGAGCTCCCTGGTGTTCGGCACGATCGCGGCGGAGTCGCAGCGGCTGATCAACGAGACCTACAGCGCCTTCGTGCAGGGCTTCATGCCGACGCTGGCGCGGCCCGAGGTCGACGTCCTCGAAGGGCTGACCACCGCGATCATCGTCGACCAGCAGCGGACGGGCTCCGACCCCCGCTCCACGGTCGGCACCGCCACCGACGCCAACGCGATGCTGCGCATCCTCTTCAGCCGGCTGGGCGAGCCGCACATCGGCCCGCCCAGCGCGTACGCCTTCAACGTCCCCTCGGTCCGGGCGAGCGGCGCCATCACCGTCGAGCGCGGTGCCAGGAAGACGGTGAAGGCGACCTTCGACCGCACCGGTGGGATGTGTCCGCGCTGCGAGGGCCGGGGCGCCGTCTCCGACATCGACCTCACCCAGCTCTACGACGCTTCCAAGTCGCTCGCCGAGGGCGCGTTCACCATCCCCGGGTGGAAGTCGGACAGCTTCTGGACGGTGCGGGTCTACGCCGAGTCCGGCTTCCTGGACCCCGACAAGCCGATCGAGAGGTTCACCGAGCAGGAGATGCGGGACTTCCTCTACCGGGAGCCGACCAAGGTGAAGGTCGAGGGGGTGAACCTCACCTACGAGGGGCTGATTCCCAAGATCCAGAAGTCGTTCCTGTCCAAGGACAAGGAGTCGCTGCAGCCGCACGTCCGGGCGTTCGTGGAGCGGGCGGTCACCTTCACCACCTGTCCCGAGTGCGAGGGCACCAGGCTCGCGGAGGGGGCCCGCTCCTCGAAGATCGGGGGGATCAGCATCGCCGACGCCTGCGCGATGCAGATCAGCGACCTGGCCGGCTGGGTCGGCGGCCTGCGGGAGCCCTCGGTGGCGCCCCTGCTCACCGCGCTCCGGCGGACCCTCGACTCGTTCGTGGAGATCGGTCTCGGCTATCTCGCGCTCGACCGGGGGTCGGGCACGCTGTCCGGCGGCGAGGCGCAGCGCGTCAAGATGATCCGCCACCTCGGCTCCTCGCTGACCGACACCACCTACGTCTTCGACGAGCCCACCGCGGGCCTGCACCCGCACGACATCCAGCGGATGAACGACCTGCTGCTGCGGCTGCGGGACAAGGGCAACACGGTGCTCGTGGTGGAGCACAAGCCGGAGACGATCGTGATCGCCGACCACATCGTCGACCTCGGCCCGGGCGCCGGCACCGCGGGCGGCACCGTCTGCTTCGAGGGCACCGTCGAGGGGCTGCGGGCCAGCGGCACTGTCACCGGCCGGCACTTCGACGACCGGGCCCGCGTCAAGGAGACGGTGCGCAAGCCCACCGGCAGGCTGGAGATCCGCGGCGCGACGACCAACAACCTGCGCGACGTCGACGTCGACGTCCCGCTCGGGGTGCTGGCCGTGGTTACCGGCGTCGCCGGCTCCGGCAAGAGCTCGCTCGTGCACGGATCGCTGGCCAAGGGGCGGCAGGCCGCCGACGAGGGTGTGGTCTCGGTCGACCAGAGCCCGATCCGCGGCTCCCGGCGCAGCAACCCCGCGACGTACACCGGACTGCTCGACCCGATCCGCAAGGCGTTCGCCAAGGCCAACGGCGTGAAGCCGGCCCTGTTCAGCGCCAACTCCGAGGGCGCCTGCCCCACCTGCAACGGCGTCGGCGTCGTCTACACCGACCTGGCGATGATGGCCGGCGTCGCCACCACTTGCGAGGAGTGCGAGGGGAAGCGGTTCCAGGCGGCGGTGCTGGAGTACCGCCTGGGCGGCCGCGACATCAGTGAGGTGCTCGCGATGTCGGTGACCGAGGCCGAGGAGTTCTTCGGCGCGGGCGAGGCGCGCACCCCGGCCGCGCACGCCGTTCTCGCGCGCTTGGCCGATGTCGGGCTCGGCTACCTCAGCCTCGGCCAGCCGCTCACCACCCTCTCCGGCGGCGAGCGGCAGCGGCTGAAGCTGGCCACCCACATGGCCGACAAGGGCGGCGTCTACATCCTCGACGAGCCGACCGCGGGCCTCCATCTCGCCGACGTCGAGCAGTTGCTGGGCCTGCTCGACCGGTTGGTCGACTCCGGCAAGTCGGTCATCGTCGTCGAGCACCACCAGGCGGTCATGGCGCATGCCGACTGGATCATCGACCTCGGCCCCGGCGCCGGTCACCACGGCGGCCGGATCGTCTTCGAGGGCACCCCCGCCGACCTCGTCGCCGCCCGCTCGACCCTCACCGGCGAGCACCTCGCCGCCTACGTCGGAGCCTGACGTCACCGCTCGCCGCTCGCCCTCGCGGACACCGCGGGCCGGCCCTCTCCTGCGCCGCGACCCGACCCGGTGCCCGTGAGGGCCCCGGCTTCCGTGGGGCCGCACTGCGACGGCTGCCGCGGGTGCTGTGGGAGACTGGCCGGGTGAAACGGCCAGACCTCGACGATCTCGTCCGGCTGCGGCGGGCCCGCGACCGGATGGACCGCGACTACGCCGAACCGCTGGACGTCCCGGCCCTGGCACGCGACGCCCTGATGTCGTCGGGCCACTTCTCCCGCAGCTTCCGCGCCGCCTTCGGCGAGACGCCGTACAGCTACCTGATGACCCGTCGCATCGAGCGGGCCAAGGCGCTGCTGCGGCGCGGCGACCTCACGGTGACCGAGGTCTGCTTCGCGGTCGGCTGTACCTCGCTCGGGTCGTTCAGCACGCGCTTCACCGAGCTGGTCTGCGAGAACCCGAGCAGCTACCGGGCCCGCGGCCATGAGGACGGCGCCGCCGTCCCGGCCTGCATCGCCAAGATCCACACCAGGCCGGTCAGGAACGGAGAAGCAGGCGCCGCCGCCCGGTCGTAGCCTGGGCGCCATGGACATCAGGCTCTCGCAGTGCTTCATCGCCGTCGACGACCACGACAAGGCGATCGCCTTCTACCGTGACGTTCTCGGTCTGGAGGTGCGCAACGACGTCGGGTTCGAGGGGATGCGCTGGGTGACCGTGGGTTCGCCCTCGCAGCCGGACGTGAACATCGTCCTCGAACCCCCGCTCGCCGACCCGAACGCCTCGTCGGCCGACAGGCAGGCCATGGCGGAGCTGATGGCCAAGGGCCTGCTCCGCGGTGTCATCTTCGCGACGGACGACTGCGACGCCGCCTTCGAGCGCGTCAGCGCCGCGGGCGGTGAGGTGCTCCAGGAGCCGATGGACCAGCCCTACGGCGTCCGCGACTGCGGATTCCGTGACCCGGCCGGCAACCTGGTGCGGTTCACCCAGGCCCTCGGGAAGTGAGCCCGGGCGGGCGCCGTTCGGCCGCCCGCGCCCGCGCCGCCAAGGCCGCCGAACGGCGGCGGCCTTCGCGCGATCGCCGCACCACGGGGTGAGTTGATCAAGCCACGATAAGTCGGACCACGCGCTCGGCCGGGGTTTCCCGGCCGAGCGTTCTGCGTGGGCGCCGAGGGTTCGGCGGGCCGGGCGCAGCGCGGGCCGGGGCGCGGACCGGCCGGTCCGCGCAGAACGCCGGCCTGCGGGGGTGGCGGGTGACCCGCCGACCTGGGAGGCGACGGCCGTCCGGTGCCGGCACGTCGGGCCGCCGGCCTCCACCGTCGCAGGTCAGCCACCCGGCGGGCGCCGCAGGCCGCGAGATGGCTGAAAATGATATGCGATATGACCTGTGACATTGTTCTGACCTTCATTCGGTGCCAGGATCCACGCCAATCTCCTTCACTCAGCTTGACCCCACGTCAGGCTGCCCCCACTCGAAGAAGGACTCAGCGTGCACCTGCGCATACGCCTCTCCACGCTCGCAGCCGGCGTCGTCGCCTGTTGTGCCACGGCCACCGCCGTGCTCCCGGTCCAGGCCTTCGCGGCGCCCGTCGCCGTCACCGCCGGACCGGCTCCGACCGCGACGGCTCCCACCGGGACCGCCGCCGGTCTGGCCGCCGCCGCGAGGCCGGCGGGCCGGTCCGGCGCCGGCGCGACGACGGGGTCCGAGAACCTCGCCGCTCCGGCCGCTCCGCTGCCCCGGGCGCTGCTCAGCGAGACCCTCATGGGCGAGCCGGCCACCACGGCCGCGCAGAGTGCCCCCGTCCAGCCCAAGTCCCTGGCGGCGCAGTCCCAGTCGGGCGCGACCGCCGCCGCGCAGAGCTGCACGCCGGCCGACTTCGCCGGACACGCCGGTGCCGACCTGGTCGCCTTCCTGAAGAGCTCGACGACGGACTGCGTGTCCGCGCTGTTCACCAACGGCGGCACCGACGCGAGCATCTTCAAGCAGTCCCGGATGCTGCCCGTCGCGGCCGCCTTCAAGGACTTGGCGGCCGCCTACACCGGCGACAACTCGACCGGCATCCTGCAACTGGTGCTCTACCTGCGGGTGGGCTACTACATCCAGTCCAACTACCCCGACGGGGCCGGCCCGTACACCAACGAGCTCACCACCGCCGTCAAGGCCGGCCTGGACGCGTTCTTCGCCGCCGCCCGCTGGCACGACGTCACCGACCAGAACGGCGCCGTGCTCAAGGAGGTGCTGACGCTCACCGACAGCGCCAACATCCAGGCCGACTACCTGGACGTCTACAAGCGGGTGCTGGACGACTACTCCAACTCCTACAACGCGTTCCCGCAGATGGTCAGCGCGGTCAACTCCGTGCTGAGGTTCCCGCTCTGGCGGGGCAACACCAACGCGAACTTCGTCAAGGCGCTCGGCGCCGACCCGAGCCTCGTCACCTCGCTCGCCAACTTCGCGATCAACCACAAGGACCTGCTCAGCGGGCCCAACGCCGTCCTCGACACCAATGCGGGCAACGACCTGGCCCGGATGGCCGGGACCAGCCCTGCCGTCGAGGCCGCGGCCAAGCCGCTGGTCAAGCAGGTGCTGAACGCCGCGCGGCTGCTCACCGCCGACGCGTCGCTGTACGTGCACACGGCCTTCCAGGCCACCGTCTACAACAACAGCCAGTGCTCGTACTACGACATCTGCAACCTGCCCGCCAAGCTCACCTCGGTGGTCCTGCCGAACCAGCTGGTCTGCGACAACCGCACCATCCAGGCCCAGGCCCTGTCGGCGGCCGAACTGGCCACCGTCTGCGAGAGCCTGCGCCACGAGGACGCGTTCTTCCACAACGTGGTCAAGGACAACGGGCCGATCCCGAACCAGTACAACAAGACCGTCACCCTGGGGATCTTCGCCAACAAGACGGACTACACCACCTACTCGTGGGCGATCTTCGGCAACTCCACCGACAACGGCGGCCAGACCGTCATGGACCCGACCGACCCGAACAACCGGGCCGCGAACGTGATGTACCAGAAGTCCTGGAACAACAGTGACCCCGCCCGGGTGTGGAACCTCAACCACGAGTACACCCACTACCTCGACGGCATCTACGACATGAAGGGCAACTTCACCACCCAGACGTCCGTCCCGGACATCTGGTGGGTCGAGGGCCTCGCCGAGTACATGTCCTACAGCTACCGCGCCACCACCGACACCGACGCGATGGCCCAGGCCGCCCAGCACACCTACAAGCTCAGCACCATCTTCCAGAACACCTACGGCAACTCGGACTCGACCCGCGTCTACCCGTGGGGCTACCTGGCCGTCCGGTACATGCTGGAGAAGCACCCGGCCGACGTCCAGGCCATGCTGAGCCGCTTCCGCGCCGGTGACTACACCGGTGGCTACGCGGTCTACAACAACCTCGGCACCTCCTACGACGCCGACTTCGACGCCTGGCTCACCGCCTGCGCCGCCGGCGCCTGCTACGCCGCCGGTCCGACCGCCCTGTTCGACACGTCGGTGACCGGTGCGACCGTCAGCGTGACCGAGCGGTCCGTGCAGACGGGCCCGGGCCAGATCGCCTCCTGGCACTGGACCTTCGGCGACGGCACCGCCTCGGACGAGCGCAACGCGAGCCACACCTACGCGGCGGCCGGCACGTACACCGTCGCCCTGACCACCACCGACACCACCGGCAAGACCGCCACCACCCCGGCCTCGGTCACGGTGACCGCCGCTCCGGTCGCCCTGCCGAACTGCACCGAGCAGCGCGCCGACGCGATGGGCCGGAACTGCTCGCGGACCGGCCGCGCCGCGACCGCCGGCAACAGCGACTACCTGTACGTCTACCTGCCGGCCGGCACCACCACGCTGAAGGTCACCACCTCCGGCGGCACCGGTACCGCGCACCTGTACTACAACCCGGGCACCTGGGCCTCGCCGAGCGCCTTCACCGCCTCGTCCACCGGCACCGGCACCACCCAGTCCCTCACCGTCACCAACCCCATCGCCGGCTACCGCTACCTCAGCCTGTACGCCGTCAGCGACTTCAGCGGCGTCACGGTCAGCACCCAGTTCTGACCCCTGACCCACCGAAGGACCTCGGGACCGCCCCGGCGGCGCGGCTCCGAGGGGTCGGCGCACCACGCGGTGGGCCGATCGAGCCATAGCTGTCCGTGCCCACGCCCGGCCGGGGTTTCCCGGTCGGGCGTTCGGCGTGGGCGGCTGCCGGGCGCGGCGGCTCCGGTCGACAGGTTCTCGGGCGCGGGACGGGTCAGGTCGGCGGCTCTGCCGCCCCTCCTGTCACCGTGCCCACCCGCTCCGCTGCGGCCGCTGAGTCGTTGACAGGGCATGGATGGTGACGTGGACGGCGGTCCGGAGCAGGCGCCGATGGTGTGGGCGCTGGCGGTGCGCGAAACGGCGGACGGGCCGCCGCTCGCGGAGGTGATCGTGGAGGTCGGCCCCGCGTTGCACGGTGAACTCGTCGAGAACCTGGTGGACAGCGGATTCACCCTGGCGGCGGGCGAGCCACCGGACACGACCGGGGTGGTGGAGGTGCGCGGGCCGCTGCTGGCCAGGCTGGTGCTGGTCGGCGGGCGGCAGGTGTGGGAGCCCGCCTCGCCGGTCATGGCCTCGGCCGGCTGGGTGTCGGCGGCCGAGAACCGGGGGAGTGCGATCGTCCTCGTGGTGCCGCCGGGGACGTGGCCGCCCGGTCTGATGTCCCTGGCGCCGCAGGAGCGGATCGAACTCTTCACCCGGGGCCTGGAGGAGGCGCGGGCGGCCGGGCGGGTGCTGCACGGCGCGGCCGCCGTCGACCTCGGCCCTGCGGAGGTCTGAGCGGGCCCGGTCCTGAGTGGTGCGGCGGTCTGCTGCACCACCCGGCACCGGGCCCGCCCGGACCGCCGGGTCAGAGCCGGAGCCACCGGGTGAGCGAATCCCACCACGACCGCCGCGGCCCGGGGACGGTGGCGGTGACGACGGGCGGGTCGCCGGCGGCAGGCTCGGCAGGGCCCGCGGGCTCGACCGGGACGGCCTGCGGTGCGGCGGCCGGCGGCGTGGGCCGTACGGCGCCCCGGGGCGCGGGCGTGCTGACGACGGGGGCGGGAGCCGCCGGTTCCTCCTCGGGCGCCGTCCGCGGTGTGAACTGGACGGGGAGGGCGGACAGATGCCGGGAGATCCAGGCGGAGGTCCAGGTCAACTCCTCCTCCTCGACGGCGAGGTGGAGGTCCGGCAGGCGGGTGAGCAGGACGTCGATGCCCGTCTCGGCGATGGCCCGCCCGATGTCCTGGCCGGGGCACTCGTGCGGGCCGGCGCCGAACGCGAGGTGGGAGCGGTTGCCGTGGAGCGGCTTGGTCGGGTCGGGGCGGACGGCCGGATCGGCGTTGCCGGCCGCGAGGCCGAGCAGGAGCATGTCGCCGGCCTTGATCTGCTGGCCGCCGAGCTCCGTGTCGCCGGTTGCCCAGCGGCCCGCGACCAGCGACATCGGCGCCGAGTCCCAGAGGACCTGGTCCAGGGCGTCGGGCAGGGTCATGTGGCCGCCGGACAGGTGGGTGCGGAACCGGTGGTCGGTGAGGACCATCTTGAGGGTGTCCGCGATCAGATTGACGGTCGTCTCGTTCGCGGCGAGCAGCACGACCCGCAGGTGTTCCAGGACCTCGTCGTCGGTGAGCCCGGCCTCGTGCTGCATCAGCCAGGACACCAGGTCGGCGCCGGGGGACGCCCGCTTGCGCTCCATCATCCGGCGCAGCGTCGCGACGACGTAGTCGTTGCTCGCGACGGCCGTCTCGGTGCCCTTCATCAGGTCACGTGCCGCCTCGACCAGGTGGGGGCCGTACTCCTCGGGCATGCCGACCAGTTGGGTCATCACGAGCATCGGCAGGTGCTCGGCGAACTGGGTCACCAGCTCGGCCCGGCCGGTGGGGCCGAACTCCTGGACGAGCTGGTCGGTGAAGCGGGTGACGTGGCGTCGGACGCCGCGCCGGTCGAAGCTGTTCAGGCCGTCGGTGACCGCGCCGCGCAGGCGTTTGTGCTCCTCGCCGTCGGCGAAGACGCAGAGCGGCTGCCAGGCGATCACCGGCATCAGCGGGGAGTCCGGGGCGACCAGCCCGTCCTGGAAGGCCGCCCAGCGGCGGGAGTCCCGGGAGAAGCGGGAGGGGGTGCGCATCGCGATGAGGTTCGCGGAGTGGCCGACGATGAGCCAGGCCGGGAGGTCGCCGTGGAGTAGGACGGGCGCGACCTCGCCGTGTTCGGCCCGCAGCTTCTCGTACAGGCCCGCCGGGTTGGCCTCGGCCTCGGGCCCGTAGAGCCGGCGGAGGCCGCCGGCGCCCAGGCCACCGGTACCGAGGCCGTGGGCGGGGCACCCGGGCGGTGGGGTGGGGAGCGCGTCGTCAGGGAACGGGGTGGTCACGGTGTCTCCGGGGTCGGGACGAGGCGGCCGCCGGCGGGCGGTCCTCGCGCGCGGTCGTCAGGAACGGGCCGGGTGCGGGTGGGTGCGGGGTGGCTGCGGCTTGGTGCGGGGTGGGCGACGGCGGGTGTGCGCGGGGGCGGGCGGTGAGCCTGGCGGTCACCGCGCCGACGGCACCGGGAGGTCGTACAGGTAGCGCATCAGGGCGAGGAGGACGTCGCGGCTGGATTCGCGGGTGCGGGCGTCGCACGCGACGATCGGCACCTCGGGCGGCAGGTCGAGCGCGGTCCGCAGTTCCTCGACCGGGTAACTCGGCGACTCGGGGAAGGTGTTGGCCGCGACGACGAACGGCACGCCGCGGTCCTCCAGCCGCCCGATCACCTCGAAGCTGACTTCGAGCCGGCGGGTGTCGACGAGCACGACGGCGCCGAGGGCGCCTTCGAACAGGCCGTTCCAGAGGAACCAGAACCGCTCCTGCCCGGGGGTGCCGAACACGTACAGCACCAGTTCGTCGTTGATGCTGATCCGGCCGAAGTCCATGGCGACCGTGGTCGAGGTCTTGCGCTCGATCCCGGCCGTGTCATCGACCTCGGCTCCGGCCTGCGTCATCGTCTCCTCGGTGGTCAGTGGGCGGATCTCGCTCACGGAGCCGACCAGGGTCGTCTTGCCGACCCCGAAGCCTCCCACGATCACCACCTTGACCGCCGTGGTGGCCGAGGCCGGGAGGAGGTCGGCACTCTGCGGCCCCAGGGCCGTCTCAGAGTCTCTGAAGTCCATGTATCACCGCCTCCAGTAGGGCGCGTTCGGGAAGGACTGCTTGGGGGACACGGGTGCGGGCCTCGATCAGCTCCTCGCCGAGGAGGTCCGCCAGGAGCACGGTGACCGCGCTCATCGGCAGCCGCAGATAGGCGGAGATCTCGGCCACCGACAGCGGTGAGCCGCAGATCCGCAGGATCGCCGCGTGCTCCGGCTGCATCGTGGGCGCCGGCTGCGCGCGGGAGACGATCAGGGTGACCAGGTCGAACGTGGTCTGCTCGGCCAACCCGCTGCGACCGCGCGTGATCACGTAGAGACGTTCGGGCTTTCCGTCGTCCCAGTCCTGGTCGGCTGCGCTCACGCGACCTGCCCGCCGTTGCGCGCCGGTGTGCTCAGGTGCTCGCCGATCCGGGCGACCAGGTCGCGCATCCGCTGGCCCATCAGCCCCGCGTCGACGCCCTCGTCGGCCAGCACGGCCAGGTACGCCCGGGCACCGGCCGCCATCAGGTAGAAGAAGCCGCCGCCCATCTCGATCACGACCAGCCGCATCCGGCCGTCGCTGTGCGGGAACTCGTGCCCGACCGCGGCGGCGAGGCTCTGCAGACCGGCGCAGGCGGCGGCGAGCCGGTCGGCGGTGTCGTTGTCGGTGCCGTGCTGAGCCATGCGCAGACCGTCGGCGGAGAGTACGACGACGTGCCGGGTGTGCGGGACGCTGTCCGCCAGATCCTTGAGCATCCAGTCCATGTTGCTCCGCTGCTGAATCACTGCTCGCTCTTCCCTGCCGACTCTTCGCTGGTGGGGCCGGCCGCGTCGGCGGACGGCGTGTGGCCGTTCACGCCCTCGTGGAACGCGGCCAGCCACATGCCGGGCTGGACCGGCGCCTGGGCCGGGGCCGGGACCGGCTCCGGGGCCCTCGGGGCCGCGGCGATCCTGGGGGGCTCGGACGCGCCCCGCCGGGAGGGCGCGGCGTGCCGGCGGCGCTGAGGCAGACCGTTCGCGGTCCGCTCGGTCACCACCGGGATGTCGTCGTCCATCGGGAACGATCCCGAGGCGGCGGCGGTGACGGTCCGCGAGCCCCAGGGCCGTGAGGCGGCCACCGGGCGCGGGCGCTCCGAGGGGCGGGGGGCGGTGTCCGGCGCCGGCCGGGGGTTGGCGGCGGCACCGATGCCGTGAGCCCGGCCGGTGGCGGGGGCCGTGGTGATGAGCTCCTGCGGCACGATCAGCACGGCGCGCACGCCGCCGTAGGCGGAGGGGCGCAGCGACACCTGGAAGCCGTAGGCCTGCGAGAGCCGGCCGACCACGGCCAGGCCGAGCCGGGGGGTCTCGCCGAGGTCGTTGAGGTCGATGCCGGCCTGTGCGTCCAGCAGCATCCGCTCGGCCCGGGCCCGGCCCTCCTCGCTCAGGCTGAGGCCGCCGTCCTCGATCTCGATCGCTATACCGGTCTGCACCTCGACGGCGGTCAGGTGCACACTGGTCTGCGGCGGGGAGTAGCGGGTGGCGTTGTCCAGCAGTTCGGCGACCGCGTGGATGAGCGGCTCGACGGCCGGTCCGACCACGGCGACCTCGGAGACCGGGTGCAGTTCCACCCGCCGGTAGTCCAGGATGCGCGAGATGCCGCCGCGCAGCACGCTGTACAGCGGTACCGCCTTGCTCCACTGGCGGCCGGGGCGGGCGCCGCCGAGGACGGCGATGCTGTCGGCGAGGCGGCCGATCAGGGCGTTGCCGTGGTCCAGGCGCAGCAGGTCGTCGAAGACCGCCGGGTCGTTGCCGTGCCGGTCCTCCATCTCGCGCAGGTCCTGGGCCTGCCGGTGCACGATCGCCTGGACGCGGCGGGCGATGTTGACGAAGGCCCGCTGGGCGTTCTCGCGCATGCCCTCCTCGTTGTCGACGGCCTCCAGGATGCTGCGCAGCACCGCAAGCCGGGCGGCCTGGAACTGCGGCCCGGTACCGGTGTCCTGGGACTCGTACGACCTCAGCACCTCGTCGGTCGACGTGCCGCGCTGGAGCCGGGCGACCGCCTCGGGCAGGCCGGTCCGGGCCAGTCGGAGCGTCTCGGCCTCCTGCTGGGCCAGCCGGCGGCGCAGTTCGTTCTCCTGCAGGGCGAACCGTGCGCGCAGGGCTGCCAGGGCGCGGCCCCGGCGTGCCGCCTCGGCGGCCACCACCGCCACCGCTACGGTGCCCACCGCCCCGCACCAGAGGACTTCCGCGCGGGCGCCGGTGGAGGTCACCAGCGCGGCGACGACAGCGGCGCCCGCCGTCACGACCGTGGGCAGCAGCCACACGAGTACGGGAGCCGGGCGTCGGCCTCCGGGTGACGATCCAGCACGAAGCATCAGCATCCTCAAGCGGTCGAAGGGTGGGGAACAGTGGTCGGGGTCGGGCTCCGGCGGTGCCGGGGACCGTGGGGACGGGCGTTCCGGGGCCGCACCGCGCCGGTGCGGGCTCCGGCGCGCCGGGAGCGCGACGGGGCCGCCCCGAGAGCGGGACAACCGGAATGTCCGGGACATTTCTGACGAAAGATCAGTAGCAGTGTTTTATAGCCGATCCACCGTCGTCCTGTCGCATGTTCCACGGAACCCCGGACGCCGACGGAACGGCCCGGCCGGGTGGGTACAGGCACCAGACTTGCCCTGCCCCGGCCCTGCCGTACCGTGGCCGGGGGATGGTTCGCTCATGCGAGGGGTATCCCGGCGAAATCTCCTCGCAGCGCGGCGAGTTCGTGGTACGTCGAGGCCTCCGGCGGGCCGTGCCGGGGCCGTGCCGGGGCCGGTCCGGGATCGTTCCTGGCCGATCCGCTGCCGGGAGCGAGGCTCGGCAGCGGATCGGGGTCCGCGACCGAGAGCCCCTTCGGAGTGTGCGGGTCGTACCGGGCTCCGCCAACAGGCCGCCGACACGCACGGGAGCAGCGAGGAGCGGTTGCAGGTTGCAACCGGCGCGCGGCTGCACTCACGCGCCCCCGGGGCGGGTGTGCTGCGGTGCCGGCTGCCCACACCGCCGGAGGAGCTCACCTCCCCCGGGAGCTCCTGGACCTCCCGGACAGCAAGGACCTCCTGGATGCTCCGGGCGGGTGGCCGAAGGCGAGGCCGGCCACCTCGCGCCAGTCCATGGCGGGCGTGGCCGCCGGAGCACCCGGGCGGCCGCGCGGAACCAGCACCCGCAGGGCACCCGGCCGGACTGCGCAGACGACCGGGGTCCGGAGCTGCAGCGCCTCCCCGTCCACGGCGACCGCGATCTGCTCCGCATCGGCGTCGACGACCACCCGAGGGGCGGTCAGCACGCGCAGGCCCGCCGCCCGGCTGCCCCGGAGCGCGACGCCGGCGGCCTGGGACGCGTTGGCCACCCGGATCCCCACCACCCCCAGCGTCGCGCGGTCCAGCCGTGGCCGGCGATTGCCCACGGCGGTCGGTTCGGGGGCCGCGTAGGGGTTGTTGCTCACCAGCAGCGCCTGCTGCGCCGTCAGTCGTGTGCCGTCGGCCAGCACCGCCTCCAGCGGGTGGCCGGAGTGGCCGAGGAGGAGGTCGGGGAGGGCGTCCAGGGCCGAGCCGGCCTTGGCGTCGCGGTACTGCGGGCTCTGCACGATCTCGGCGTACGCGCCGAACGAAGCCGTGTTGACGAAGGGCCGGCCGCCCACCGTGCCGAGGTCGACCCGCAGTTCCTCGCCGTCGGTGAGCGCGTCCAGGCACCGGGCCGGGTTCTCGCGGTCCAGGCCGAGGTCCATGGCGAAGTGGTTGCGCGTCCCGGCCGAGATCACCAGGAACGGCAGGTCGTGCTCGGCGGCGACCTCGGCCACCGTGGCCTGGGTGCCGTCGCCGCCGGCCGCACCGAGCAGGTCCGCGCCCTCCGCGACCGCACGGCGGGCGAGGTCGGCGACATCCACCCGGACCGCCGCGTCCAGCAGGACGACCCGGGCGCCCAGCGCCTCGGCCCGCTCGACCAGGTCGAACCGGCCGACCTTGCCGCCACCGGACTTCGGATTCATGATCAGCACGGGATGTCGGGGGAGCGCGCGGGCGACGGCGCGCATGCCGTCCAGGGGCCGGGCCCGACGAAGGGCCCGGCGCGCGAGCACCACGGCGGCGGCCCAGAGCGCGAGCGCGCCCAGTGCCGCCGGCCACAGGTCGGCCCTGGCATAGGCCACCACGACGGCCGCGGGTGCCGCGATCACGAGCAGTGAGCCGGCCAGCCGCACGGCCCCGTGATGGGACACCACCCACCACGTGCCGCCCGCGGTGAGCGCCAGGCCGGCCAGCCCGAAGACGACCACCAGGAAGCCGCCGGCTCCGACCACGGCCACCAGGACCGCGACGGCACCCAGGACGCAGGCGACCGCCGCACGAGCGGCCCACCGGGCACTCGCGGGGGGCACGGGGGAACGGGACGCCATCCTCCGCGCCTCCTCGGCCTTCGCCCGGCGCCGGCGGTCCGGGGCGCGCGGTCACGGGGTACCCCGGGGTGCCGGCGGCCGGGGTGGCTCGCTCCGCGGAGGATCAGGCGCCTGACGCCACGTCGCTCTCGGCCACCGCGATGGCCAGGCCGAGCGCCTCCGCGATGTGGCCGGCCGCCGACATCACGCGGGCGGTGCCCACGATCGGCGCGATGGCCACCAACACGTCCTGGAGCTGTTCGGCCGTCACATCGGTACCGTCGGCAACGCCGATGTGGGCGAGGTAGGACATCGGCGGCGCGTCCATCGCGACGAGGGCGGCGATCCGGGTGAGGAGGAA
The DNA here is from genome assembly GCF_040655255.1 of Kitasatospora sp. NPDC050463. Taxonomy (NCBI): domain Bacteria; kingdom Bacillati; phylum Actinomycetota; class Actinomycetes; order Kitasatosporales; family Streptomycetaceae; genus Kitasatospora; species Kitasatospora sp. NPDC050463. The sequence goes on along the minus strand of NZ_JBFAJO010000010.1, from coordinate 75,022 downwards.
GGTGTCCATCGGCAGGCCGCACCGCTCGACCGAGTCGAGGGTCATGGCGGCGAGGGTGTCGAGAACGGGGGTGCCGGACGGGTTGGTCATGTCGCTCATGCCGGGCCATCTCCTTCGGTGGACGGGAGCCGACACGCCGCAGCTGAGGAGCAGCGGACCGCTCGAACGCCGTGCCCCCTCCATCGACCATAGGCCGGACGGGTGATGGTCGCACGCCGCCCGGCGGCCGCCCCGGCAGCCGGGGCCCAACGGCCCGCGCCCGGGAGGCCGGTGCCCCAGCGCGGGTGCCCAGCGTCGGTCCCCGAGCGCCGGTGCCCGAGGGAGGGCTAGGCTGAAAATGTGCCCGCAGTGTCGTCGGGTCCGTGATGGGGCGCGCCGATCGGCCACCGAGGAGGACGCCCGTCCGACGACCAGGGCCGACCTCGCCGCACCCGCCCGGCGGCCGGTCCGGTGGGTCGGGGCGCTGCCGCCTCCGCCTGCCGGTGCCCGCTCACGGACCCGTGCCGGACGCACCCGGTTTCCCACCCGGTGGGCCCGACTCGGCGAGGCAGCCACGGTGGTGCCACCCCCACGCGATGCGAGACCGGTCGGGGGAGTAGGACAGGAGACCGACGATGGACATTGCAGTGCAAAACCTGGCCGCGGACTACCCGCTGCTCAACGTGTTCTGGACGATGTGCTGGTTCTTCCTCTGGATCCTCTGGTTCATGCTGCTCTTCCGGATCATCGGAGACATCTTCCGGGACGACGGCCTCGGAGGGTGGGGGAAGGCCGGTTGGCTGATCTTCGTCATCTTCCTGCCGTTCCTCGGCGTCTTCGTGTACCTGATCGCCCGTGGCTCCGGTATGGGTCAGCGCGAGGTCGCCCGCGCGCGCAAGAACGAGGAGGAGTTCCGCTCCTACGTACGGCAGACCGCCGACGACCGGCCGACCGCGGCCGCGGAACTCGCCCGGCTCGCCGACCTGAAGACGCAGGGCCACCTCACCGACGAGGAGTACGAGAAGGCGAAGGCCAAGGTCCTGGCCTGAGCGGAAGAGCGTTCGCCCCGCTTCCCGGGTCTGCGGGAAGCGGGGCGTCGCGGCCGCCGGGGCCCGCCTCGCGGGCCGGGCGAGGGCCTCCGGCTCCGCTCGGCGGCCCGGAGGCCGGGCTATCGTCCGGGGTGATGGACGAAGCGGTACGTCTCCCGGTCCAGCTCGGTGACCTCCACTCCGAGGAGCGCCGGTACGGCGACGGACGCCTCCAGCAGGGCCAGCACCCGCGCCGTCAGCTCGGCCCGGAGTTCGGTGCTCCGGCCCGCCAGGATCTTGATCTCCACCAGGACCACCGCCTGCCCGGGCGAACCGTCACCGACCCGGTACTCCGCGGCTGGCCGGAACACCGTCTTGCACTCGGCCACGGTGGTGTCGATGACCTCGCAGATCAGCAGGTGGGCGGCTGCGGCGAAGCCCTGACGGTCGAAGTCGAGCTGGGCCGAGTGGTCGACCAGGATCTGTGGCACGGGGAATCTCCGGGAGAACGAGCGCATCGGGGCGCGACAGTGCGGTGGCGCAGCTGTCGCGCCGGCGTCGGACCCGTCCCACGGTACGGGCGAGTCCGGTGGTTCTTCAGTCGACCTGCACCGTCACCGTTCGGCCCGGGGCGACGGTCGGGGTGGCGTAGGTGTAGGTGACGCCGTCCACCACCTTCGTCCGGGCCTTGCACGGCACGCCGTTGACCGTGATCGTGGCGTGGGCGCCGGGGAACCGGGCCTCCCAGGTGTAGGCGCCGCTGCCCGACGTGTTGGCCAGGGTCGACTTCGTGGTCCCGTCGTGCCGCAGCGAGAAGGTGCCGGCACCGATCCGCAGGTCGTCGATCTTCAGCCAGTCCATGCCGGCGGGCAGCCGGGACTGCGTGGTGAGGGCGCGCGAGGGCGCGTCGGGCTCGACGCCCAGCAGGCCCTCGACGGTCTGGCCGAGCAGGGTGAAGGAGACCTCGGGGTAGTCGCCGTTGGTGCCCTGCTTGGCGTTGACGTGCTGGACGTCCTTCTGGTCGTAGACGTGGTTCATCCACTTCCAGGCGGTGTCGCTGCGGTTGTTCGTGAAGAAGGTGTCCGGCAGATAGGTGAGCGCCTCGATGTTGGAGGGGGCGTCCTCGCCCGAGGCCTGCTGGTCGATGTAGTCGAGGTAGGCGTCCAGGCGGGCCCCGGGGGCGAGGATCTGCTTCATCGGCATGAACCAGCTGTTCTCCTTGCCCCAGCCGGTCAGCGCACGCCCGTCGGTGGTGTAGCCCCGCACCATGTCCGCGCCCGACCCGGTGCCGCTCCAGGTGGAGTTGAAGTACGCCTTGAGGTCCCGGGCCTTGCGGTCGTACGTCGCGGCGAGGTCGCGGTCGCCCTTGCCACGGGCGAGTTCGGCCATCGCGAGGTACGCCTGGTACTGGGAGCCGATCGCGTCGCCGGCCTCGGCGAGCGGTTCGCCGCTCTGCTCGTTGTAACTGGCGGTGCCCTGGAAGATGCCCTTGCCGGTGCCCTCGGCGACCTTCACGGCGCCGTTGTCCCGGGCGCCGTTGTGCAGGTCGACGAACTCGCCGGTGGCGTGCCGGTAGAAGTCCCAGAGCGCCGGGTCGTCGACGTACGCGCGGTCGCCGCTCCACCGGTACGCCTCGGCGGCCTTCTGCACCAGTTCGAAGGTGGCGGGGACTTCGCGGACGAAGCTGGTCGGGCTGCGGTAGTCGATCGACAGGTAGCTGGTGGTGTCGAAGTTCAGTGCCCACACCGGGTAGTAGGCGTGCTCCGCGGTGGCGGAGGCGGCGAACGAGCGGAGCATGGCCTTGTTCGCGCCGCTCAGGCCGAGCACGCCCGCTCCAGCCAGCTGGTGGGCGAAGTCGCGCGAGTAGTAGCCGCTGCGGTTGGCGTAGCCGGCCCAGTAGGAGGCGCCGTACGTGCCGGTTCCGGTGCCCGCCGTGTTCCACTCGTCGACGTTCAGCGGGCCCTGGGTGCCCGGGAGTTGGACCCAGCTGTTGGCCTTGCGCTTCGCCCAGTCGAACATCTCGACGATCTTCGGGTCGGAGGAGCTGATCCGCGGGTCGGCGGGGGAGGAGGGGGAGACCATCAGGTCGTCGGCGTTGACCCAGCCGTCGCCCGACCCGAAGCCGATCTCCAGCCGGTCGCCCCGGGCGAGGGCGATCCTGCTGAGCGTGTAGCGGCGGTAGTCGGCGGCCCCGGGCAGGGTCACGGAGGCGACGACGGCACCGTTCACCCGGGCGACGAACGTGCCGTTGGGGCCGCCGGTGGCGATCCAGGCCGAGATGTCGTAGCTGCCCCGGCCGGTGGCCGTCACGCTCTGGGTGACGCTCTTCCCGGCGCCGTCGTCCAGGTAGACGAGCCCCTTGCCACCGTGCGGGTAGTTGGTCGCCACACCCGTTCCGGAGCTGAACACCCAGCCCTCGCCGCCCAGTTCGAAGCCCGGGTTGACGAGGGCGAGCGGTGCCGGGCCGGCGGTGCCGGTGCCGGGCGGTCCCGCTTCGGCGCCTGCGGCCGGGGTGGCAGCCGCCGCGGCCGGGGCGCCGAGGACGAGTGGTGCGAGTAAGGCGCACGCGGTCAGCAGGGACAGGCGGGAACGCTTCATCGGGGTCTCCCGGGCTGGGGTGGGGTCGGCCGTCGTCGACCGGGCGCGAGGCACGCTAACAAGTGCGAGTGAAGGCTTGCAATGGAAGCAGCAGGATCAGTTGCCGGATCCGACTGAAGGTTTTCATCGATATCGTGCAAGTCTGGTCCGGGAGTCCGACGGGGAGTCGGCGGCGCCGCGCTCCCCAGGAGGGGTGGCGGGCCGCGTACGGCCGGGCCCGGGGCGTGATCCACGGGCCCGCCGGCCGTATCATGGGCCGCTCGCCGGAGCTCCTGCCGGACGGGCCCCGATCGGCGGCCGACCTTGCGGAGGTCCGGAACCACGCACACGGAAGGACGGCGATGAAAGTCGGGATCACCGACGTGGCAGCCCGGGCGGGCGTCAGCGAGGCCACCGTCAGCCGGGTGATCAACCGGCGCCAGGGGGTTGCGAAGAAGACCAGGGACGCAGTCGAGCAGGCGATGGCCGAGCTGGGCTACGAGCGCCAGACGCAGGGTCAACTGGTCGCGGTGATAACCGAGTTCGTGTCGAACCCGTTCTTCGCGGACGTCGCGGAGCGGATCGAGTCGGCCCTCGCGCCACACGGCCTGAAGACGGTGCTGTGCCCCGCCTTCCCCGGCGGCGTGCAGGAACGGGACTTCATCGCCACGCTGGTGGAGAAGGGCATCGCGGCCGTCGTCTTCCTGTCCGCCTCCAACACGGTCGACGGCGCGGACACCGAGACGTACGAACTGCTGCGCCAGCGCCGCGTCCCGTTCGTCGGGATCAACGGCGAGTTCGCCGACGGGGTGCCCACTCCGGTCTTCTCGACCGACGACGCGCTCGCCGCCGAGCAGGCCGTCGACCACCTCTACCGGCTCGGACACCGGCGGATCGGGATGGCTTCCGGACCGGCCGGCAACCACCCCGCCGACCGGCGCGTCCAGGGCTTCCTCGACGCCATGGCCAGGCGTGGCATCGAGACCGCCGAGGACTGGGTGATCCGCCAGTCCTACACGGTCGAGGGCGGACAGGCGGCGGTGGCCCCGCTGCTCGCACGCGGCGTCACCGCCATCGTGGCGGCCAGCGACTACATGGCGCTGGGCGCGATCCGCGGCATCCGCCGCCAGGGGCGCTCCGTCCCCGGCGACGTGTCGGTGGTCGGCTACGACGGCTCGGCCATCACCGAGTTCGTCGACCCTCCCCTGACCACGGTGCGTCAGCCGGCCGACCGGCTCGCGCTGGAGGTGGGCCGCAGCATCCTGGCCCTCGTCAGCAACCGGGAGGTTCCGACCGGTGAGCTGCTGTTCGACCCCGAGCTGGTCGTCCGCTCCTCGACCGGCCCGGCCCCCGGCACCGCCGCGGAGCGGCTCGCCCCCTGACGGCCACCGCGCCGCCGCTGCCCCGAGCGGCCCGGGTCGATCTCCCGGGCGGATCCGGCCACCGGCGGCGCGTCGCCGGCGGGGTACGGCCGGGACGGTGGGCGAGCCGTGGGGCGCCGGGGCCCGATGGGTGCCGGCGGCGGCCGAGGAGCGGCCGAACGGTGGGGGCGGAGGGTCCGGCGGAGGCCGCCGGGGCCGGTGGGGCGGGTCGGCGAACGGCCGGCAACGGCCCCGCGGGACATGCCGCAGGCCTGGGCCTGCGGGTCATGCGCTCCTACGATGTGAGGCGCCGTCGGCCTGACCCCGACAGCGTCGGCCGACGCCGGACACCACCGGGATCCAAGGCACCTGGGTGTCCCGTCGGCCACGGCCCGCCCCGGGCACCGGGAGCGGGCTCGTAGCGCAGGCTGCACCACGCAGGCCGCACACCCCTCCTCACCACCCAGGGAGTACGCCCATGCACGCCCGCACTGTCGCACCGTCGTTCAGACCCGTCCGCGCCGTCCTGCTCGTTCTGACCATGCTGGCCGCCGTGGTGGCCGTCACGCTGCCGACGGCCGGCCCCGCCCGGGCCGCCGTGCCGGACCGCTGGGGCTTCGCGTTCCTCGACAACCCGACGCCGCCGTCCGGGTACGTCCCCGACCTCACCCGGCAGTGGGGCAGTTGGCCGTCGCCCGCCGCCAACCCCGTCAAGGTCGACCAGCTCGCGGTCGGCTCGTACCTCGTGCACTTCCCGTTCATCGCCGGCCCGGGCGGCATCGCCCACGCCACCGCGGTCGGCCGCACCGGCAACTGGTGCCAGATCAAGGGCTGGTCCACGGCGGGCACCGGGCAGGACGTCGCGGTGAACTGCTACCGGCCCGGCGGCGCTCCCGACAACACGCTGTTCACCGTGCTCTACACCACCAGCAGTGGGACGCCCTCACCGGCCGGCGGCAGCTACGGCTACACCTACTCGGACATCTCCGGCGCGGTGCTCGCCCAGTACAACTCGGCCGGTGCGGTCAACACGGTGAGCCACGGCTCGACCGGGATCTGGAAGGCCTGGCTGCCCGGCCTGGGGCTGTCCACCGCCGCCGGGAACATCGAGGTCACGGCGGTCGACGCGGTCCAGGGTGCGCGCTGCAAGGTGGCCGACTGGGCGCCCGCCGCGTCCGGCCAGACCGTCGTGGTCAGTTGCTTCGACGCGGCCAACGCCCCGTACGACACCAGGTGGACGCTGAGCTACTCGCTCAAGCGGGCCCTGCACGGGCCGGCGTTCCCGCCGAAGTCGTTCGGCCACCTCTGGTTCAACGGCGGGGTCCCCGCGGCGACCAACTTCAACTCCAGCGGCGCGACCAACACGCTCGCCGGATCCGTCCCGTTCACCGTCACCCTGCCCGGGGTTGCCGTCCCCTCGGACACCGCGCACGCCACGGCCTACGGCCCCGGGCCGGGCTGGTGCGGGCTCGCCCTGCCCTGGGCCCGGAGCGCCGGGACGGTGAAGCTCTACACGATCTGCTTCACCACCGCCGGCTCGCCCGTCTCGACCCCGTTCCTGACCGCCTACACCTCGGCGTTCTGACCCGCGGGGCCGACCCCGCCCACGCGGGGTCGGCCCACCCTGGGTCGGCCCACCGCCGGGCACGCACTCCGCGCGGATTGCACTCCGCTCCTTCGCTTGCCCGGGACCGCCCAGAAGGATCACCCCTGCGATTCCATGGCAGCGTGCCGGAGTGGGCTTCCGATTGGTTCCTGAGGTCTGCCCTCCTCTCCCCGAGGGCAAGGGGCGTCGGTCGACACGGGCAAATGGCCCCTGCCCGTTCGGCCCGTCGCCGCGACCGGACCGGGCGGCACCGAGCCGCATCGGGGGTTTGCCCGCAGGCGGCGCTGTCGTGCGGCTCGGCGGGGCGTCCCGGTGGGGTGTTCCGGCGGGGCGCGTACGTGGTGGTTCGTGGGGCCCGGGAGGCACGACGCGTGCCCGAGGCCTCCGGGGGCGGGCGGTCCCGCCGGCCGCGCGCCCTTCCGAGGGTGCGTCGAGGGCCGGCCGCGCGCCCGTGCGATCTACGTGACGCATCGTCAAATTCTTATGATAGCAGCCGGTTCGTACCGCACCACGCCGCCTGTGCCGCTGCGGGGCGTCCTCGCTCCGGCGCTCGGGTCGGCGCTGCGCGCGGCGGTCACGGTCCGGTGCAGCATGTCGTCCTGCCGCACGAGCGAGGACGCCCCGGCCGTCGCGGGATCGTTCGGCCCGGCCGTCGCGCCGCCGTCCCGCCGACGGCCCGGCGACTGAGCGCCGTGCGGGGGTGTCGCCGGGTACTCCGGGCGAATTCTTGGTCGAAACATGACAGCTCCGGCCGCCGAAGGATCCGGCGGCCGGAGCGACAACGGGCGCGGTCAGCGCCCCGGGGTGTGACCCCTTACGGCGCGGTGACCTCGCGCGTCAGCTTCGACTGCCACGGACACCAGGTCGAGCCCGGCAGGAGCGCCCCGCCCACCTCGGACAGGTGGTCGTTGACGTAGGAGATGCTCGCGTCGCACACCTCCATGGCCATGCCGAAGAAGCTCACCGAGCTCGGGGCGAGCTGGTAGTTCCAGGGCTTGTTGTACGAGGCGGGGGTCTTCACCACGGTGCCCATGACACCGACGTTCTCCGTCTCCACGCCGCTCAGGATGTTCCGGGCCTGCTGGATCCGGGTGGAGTCGGTGAGCTGGAACACGAAGGTGTTCGTGCCGTCGGTGAACTCGAAGTAGGCCGGCGCCACCGCGGCCGCGGGGCGCGCCCCCGCGGCGTCGTTCGGGGTCGCCTGCGCGGGCTGGGCCAGCGCCACGGCGAACATGGCGACCGCGCCGAGGCTGGCGACCTTGGTGATGGTACGTCGCATGACTGATACCTCCATAGGGTGTCCGACGGGCCGCGTCCACGACCCGTCTGTCAACGAACCTAATCGCGAAGGCGACGTCTTGGTCCGCCGGCCGCGGGAAGTGCCTCAAAGGGCTCCGGCGTCCCGTCGGAGCCTGCCCCATCGGGACGTTGTCGCGCCGAAGCCCACGAAGGCGGGCGTTCTGGGACTGATGGACAGTCAAAAGAGGTTTGAGGAAGGCAGGTACGGCTTCGGTCATCGGCTGCCCTTTGGGGCGGCCGGCCGCCGCGCCGGGTCGAGAGCCGCCGAGCGGGCGAACGTCCCGGCCGGGGGGAGCAGCCCGCGCCGGGCTGCCGCCGCACCGGCCCCGCATTCGGGCTCGTCGACCACGGGCCCCGGTGGACACGGCGCCGGGCGCGACAGCGGGATCCGAACCGGGGGCGCCGCGCCGGGCCTCCCCTCACCACGAGCCGCCGTCCCCGGCGCTCCGGAGGCCTGGCCGGGCCCGATGTGCCACCGTGGAATCCGGGGGGCGCACCCTGTCGGGAGAGGAGTGGCCATGTCGTCGAAGCGACGCCGCAAGAAGAAGGCACGGGCCAGGCACAAGGCCAACCACGGCCGCCGCCCCCAGTGCTGAACACGTCCTGAGCGGTCACCGGCGGCCCGGCGAGGGGTCGCCGGTGACCTTGGGCCGTCACGCCGCGGTGTGCGGTCCGGCCGGACGCTGCCGTACCCCGGCACGCGGGCGACGGCAGCGTCCCCGCTTGAGGTCGCCGACACCGTCCGCTCGCCGGCCGACCGCCCGGCGAGCGGCTGAACGGCGAGCGGCTGAACGGCGAGAGGTTACGCGTTGAGCGGCGACCAGAGCCAGGTGCTGTTCACCCGGACGTACAGCCGCTTCGACACGGTGTCCACGGCGAGCGTCCCGTCGGCCGGCGGCCGGGTGAAGGACGCGTCGCCGACCGGGCCCGCGACCAGGCGCAGCGGCGCGTTCGGCGCGTGCTTGGTCGGCAGGGTGCCGCCGGCCTGGCTGACGGTGGCGCCGGCCTGGGTGGTGTTCCCGTACGTGTTCTCGATCCGGAAGTCGCCCGAGCTGGAGCTCTCGTAGTACACGTGGTGGCCGGTCGGCCTGTATCCGTAGAGGCCCACCACGTCGCGCAGGACGGCGACCGTACCGGGGCCGGAGTAGAGGTCGACGCCGGAATTGATGGTTTCGACCGACCCGTTGGCGATCAGCACGTTCTCCAGGGCGCTGGCGATGCCGGCCCAGGCGATGATGTTCTGCGGGGTGGAGTAGCCGGGGGCGAAGTTGCCGGCGTAGGCGTAGATGTCACGGGCGTAGACGTGCTTGCAGGAGGCGTCGATCCGCAGGTGCGGTCCGCCCTGCATCTGGGAGGTCTCGAACTTGCAGTCCGTCAGGTAGATCCCGTTCGGGTTGTTGTGCGCGTACGGGCCCTGGGTGACCCACAGGCCGCCGGTGCCGAACGCCTCGAACCGGCAGCCGGTGAAGTGGATCTGGTTGACGTTGTCCTCGCTGAAGCCCCAGCCCTGGACGGCGGAGCTGTTGCGCAGCCAGACGTTGGGCTGGGTGGTGCTGCCCGCCGGGCCGGTGCTCGACTCGACCACGAGGTTGTAGAACCGCGAGTCCCAGCACTCCACGGCGTCGATGCAGAGGTCGTTGTTGGACGTGATGTAGACGTCGCGGACGTAGGTGTTGTCGTTGTAGTACAGCTCCAGGACCAGGCCGGTCCGGTGGTCGCCGTTGAACCCCAGGTCCTCGACCGCGCAGTACCGCCGGTGGGTGGCCCCGCTCGCGTCGGCGCCGCCGCCGGACAGCCGCAGCAGGATGCCGTCCGCGCCCTTGACCAGCATGGATGCCTTGCTCCCGGCGCCGACCAGGCGGATCCCGTTGCCGCCGACGGTCAGTGCCGGCGCCCCCGCCGCCGGGACGACCCGGTACTTCCCGGTCGGGAGGTAGACCGTCCCGCCGCCGGCCGCGGCCGCCGCGTTGATCGCGGCCTGCACGGCGGCGGTGTCGTCGGCCGCACCGTCGCCGACGGCGCCGTAGCTCCGTACGTCGAACCAGCCCGGCGTGGTGTTCCCCGCGGTCGCCGCGCCGGCCGGGGTGGCGGTCGCCACCGCCGCCACACCCGTCAGCCCCGCGACGGCTCCGGCGAGCAAGGCCCGCCGCCGAGTCGTCGGCTCCGTCGAAGCCCCCGTGGCCCCCGTCGTGTTCACTCTGTTCCCCCTGGTACTTCTGTCGATGGCGGCCTCCCTGGGCCGACCCGGTCGCCGCCAAGATCGCAGTACGGGTGACGACCGGTCAAGTCCTCCCTGCGACGCCGTGAAGCGCCGGGGGGCCGGGCGGCGGTGGGCCGGCGGTGGCCCGGGGAGGGGGCGTCCGCGGTCGCCGCGGCGGCGGGGTGGCCGACGCCGGCCACCCCGGGCGAACGGTCAGCCGTCGCCACTGCCCGCCCGGCTGCGCTCGCGCAGCGAGATGCGGTTGCCGTCCGGGTCCACCGCCTCGATGCGGATGCCGAACCCGTAGTCCTCCGGTTCCGGCTGGTCGAAGGTCACACCGCGGTCGCGGAACACCTTGAAGTCCGCCCGCAGGTCGTCCGATTCGAGGAAGACCGGGCCGGGCTGGCCGGCCGGCTCGGCCGGCTGCCCGGCGGCCGCGGCGTGCGCCCACAGGACGATCTCCACCGGGCTGCCGGGGACGCCCACGGTGAGGAAGCGTCCGCCGGGATTCGGGAAGTCGATGCGCTTCTCCAGGCCGAGCTGTTCCGTGTAGAAGCGCAACGCGCGGTCCTGATCGGTGACGTAGAGCGTGGTGTACATGATGTTCGTCAGCATCGTGTCGTCCTTCCATCGGTCGGGCTGTCCTACTGGATCGACGGATGCCGCCGGGAGAATGTGACGGATGGAGGGTGGAATTCCTCCGACGGATCGTTCGGAGGGCTGCCGGCCGACCCGGGAGGCGCCTGCCCGGGTCGGCGCCGAGCCACCGTGAGCGGCCTCAGGGGCGGGCGGCGGAGAGGACGGCCTCGGCGACGGAGGTGCGGGCGTAGAGCACCGAGCGGCCGGCCCGGTGGGCGCTGACCAGGCCCGCGTCGCGCAGCGCGGTGAGGTACTGCGACACCCCGGCCGGGGACAGCCCGGTGCGGCGGGCGAGTTCGGTGGTGGAGGCCGGTGAGTCCAGCTCGGTCAGCAGCCTGGTCCGGGAACGGCCGAGGACGGCGGCGATGGCATCCGTCCTCGGGGCCGGCCGGGACTCCCACAGCGCGCCGATCCCGCGTGCCGGGTAGGCGAGTTGCGGCGGCTCCGGTGGCGTCAGCCGGGTGAGCAGGTGCGGCCCGGTGAACGCCGAGGGGATCAGCAGCAGCCCTTCGCCGGCGCTCTGCCGGGACAGCGCCCGCCGCCGGGCGATCCGCAGCGCGTTGTCGTCCCAACTCGCCGAGGGGTGAAGTTCGTTGAGGAGGTGGCCGGTGCCGTGCTCGGCGACCTGCCGGGCCCGGTGGAACACATCGGCGTCGAGTACGGCCCGGATCCGTGCCCAGTAGGGCGCGATCGCGAGTTCCCAGTACGCCTCGATCTCCTCCGTGACCCTGGCCAACCGGTCCTGCGGGGATGCGTGCAGGGCCTGCAGCCGGGAGCCGAGCAGGCCCTGTTCGTCCGCCAGGCGTTCGAGGTCCTGCCGCACCCGGGAGGCGGGCGCGGCACGGATCCCGGCCAGCTCCTGTGCCAGGGTGGGCGCGGGTCCGGCGGGCGCCGGATTGAGGAAGTCGGCGACGTAGCCCGAACGCGGGACGAGCTCGGCGAGCCACCCCCGGTCGAGGCCGGCGGCGGCCACCCGCGGCCGCACCTGCTGGATCCACGGTTGGTGCACGGGGTGCGTGGCGCCGGAGGCGAGCAGCCGGTAGCTGGTGCCCACCTCCCACATCGGCGAGACGGCGAACCGCACCAGGGCCAGGTCGGTCGCCGAGAACGCCAGCTCTGCCGGCACATGGACTCCTCAGGATTCGGACATCCCCTAATCATTGGCGGCCAGCATACGTCCCGGAGATCATCCGGGCATGACCTCAGAGACGACCGCCCCGGCCACGGCAGGCAATTGGAAGATCGGCGACCTGGAACTCACCCGGATCGGCTACGGTGCGATGCAGCTGGCGGGCCCGAAGGTCTGGGGGCCGCCCCGGGACCGGGACGCCGCCCTCGCCGTCCTGCGCGCCGCCGTCGGGGCGGGCATCACCCACATCGACACCAGTGACTACTACGGCCCGCACGTGGTCAACGACCTCATCCGGGAGGCCCTGCACCCGTACCCCGGCCACCTGTGCATCGCCACCAAGGTCGGCGCCCGCCGCACCCCCGACCGCGCCTGGCCCGCGGCGCTGTCGCGCGACGAACTGGTCCGCGCCGTCCACGACAACCTCCGGCGGCTGGACGTGCCGGTACTGGACCTGGTCAACCTGCGGATGACCGACACCCGGGCCGCCGCCGACCTCGTCGAGCCGTTCACCGTGCTCGCGGACCTTCGCGAGCAGGGCCTGATCCGGCACCTCGGGGTCAGCAACGTCAGCGCCGAGCAGGTGCGGGCCGCCCAGGAGATCGCCCCGGTGGCCTGCGTGCAGAACCACTACAACGTCGCCCTCCGCGAGGACGACGACCTCGTCGACCGGTGTGCCGAGCAGGGCATCGCCTACGTGCCGTTCTACCCGCTGGGCGGCTTCCGCCCCCTGCAGCTCGACGCCCTGGACGACGTCGCCCGCGACCTGGGCGTCAGCGCCCGGCAGGTCGCGCTCGCGTGGCTGCTGCAGCGCTCCCCGAACATCCTGCTCATCCCCGGGACCTCCTCGGTCGCGCACCTGCACGCGAACATCGCGGCGGCCGCGGTCGAGCTGTCCGACCGGGCGCTGCGCACCCTCGACGCGGTCGCCACGCGCTGAGCCACGAGCCCCGGTGGCGCGCGGGCCATCCGGCGATGGTCTTCAAACCCGTCGAGTCCGCCCCGGCCCGCTGGCGCTCCGTCGACGGCGCCACCTCGTCCCAGTCTTCCGCGCCGGAGCCCGCTTCGAACGCGGTCAGCTCGTCGAGTGCCCCGGGACGGACGCGGCTTGAATGCGCAGTGGCGACGTCGGGCGGTGCGGGGCCCTACATCAGGTCGCTGATGATCGGGTGATCTGTGGAGAGGGAGCAGGTGAAGATGCGCATGGTTTCCCGTCTTCCGAGTACGACGGCGGTTGGCTCCTGGCGCCGAAGCCGATCGCTCGGACCACCTTCGAGGAAGCCGACGGGAGCCCAGCTTTCCGTGCCCCCGTCCCACTCGTTGCTGGCGATGGCGGCCACGAAGAGCATCCCGCTGCCGCACGTGTCGCACCGCACCGGCCCGTAGTAGCCCTGGTGGTTCCAGGGTTCATGACCGCCGAGCTTCCAGCCCGGGGCCGTTGAGAGATCCCAGGAGTAGCGGGGTTCGTAGTCCTCGGGGTCGTCGGGGCCGGGGTAGGTCGCCTGCTCCCATTCCTCGACCTTGGCTTCGAACTCCTCGCCAAGGGCACCCGGGTGTGGGTACTCGGTCACCGGCTCCGGTCGCAACAGGCATGGGGTGGGCAGATAGCCGGGCTCACCGATGGCCACCGGTTCCGGCGGCGCCAGGAAGCGATCTCCCACGTCAGCGGGGTGGCGGTAGCGGACCTGGACCCACGGGCCGGCGATTCCGTTGTAGGACACCGCCGGACCGTCGTAGACGTGCTGGAACGGACACCACAGGATCTGGAGGATGTCCATGCCCTCCGGAAAGCCGTCGTACCAGGGCACGTCGTGCGCGTACACCTGCATCACGGGCAGCAAGGGCCATGTCTCGTCCGCGGGTATCTCGTCCCAGGTGATCTCACCGTGGTAGGCGAACCTTGTCGACCGCTCACCTCGGACGTTGGCGGGGCGATGGGGCTGCCTGTGCATCAGATGACTGCCGCCCGGGCAGGTGGGCCATGCTTCATCCTCCGGCCAGGCAAGTGGTCCTCCGACGGAGCTGTCACGCGGGCCCGGAGTCGCCGGCGCAGGGTGCAACCGGACCGCTGTCCTTGCATGGCCGGCGAGTTCAGGGAAGACCGAAGTGACATCCAGCGGCCGTGGCGAAGAGACAGCAGCGTTCATCGCCGTCCCCGACTGCTTCCCGTGTCACCCACGCGGCCAGTAGCAAGACCATCAGATGGCCATGGCATCAGGACCGGACAAGCAGGCTTTTCCTTGATCACATGCGGCATCGTACGGGGGTCCGTCCTCCCGAAACAGGGAGCCTGCGGCTTCCGGACCACGGTGGCGGGTCCACTGTTCCACAGGGCTTGACAATTACTCGGTCGCCGTCGCACGTCGGCCGGGGGCTACGAAGCGACCCCAGCCACCTGCTCCCGGACCACTTGGTAATGATCACGACTGAGGAAGCTCCCGCACCGCCGCGCCTGCCGACCCAGGAGAGGCCCGGAACCGGTGCGACCGTCACGCCTGCCCGTCGAGCGCCGCCACCAGGCGGTGCAGCATCGGCGGGGGCAGAGCCGGGTTGGCGGCGGCCTTGTAGGCGAGTTCCTCATCGTCTAGGAGTTCGATGAGCCGCCGCAGCGACAGGCGCGGGTGCCGGGCGGCGTCGGCCCGTACATCCGGATCGGGGTCCGCGGACAGCCGGTCCACCGTGGCCGAAGGGGTCTGTGAGCTGAGGAGGGCGAGCCGTCGGACCATGGGGTCCGCGGCCTCGGCGTAGCCGGCCAGTTCCTCAGTGGGGAAGTTCGGACGGGTCGTCAGAGACCACCGCTCGCGGCCGGTGTATTCCAGGAAGCTGCGCAGCAGCAGACCGGCCGGGGCTTGCGGGTGGTTCTGGGCGAGCAGGACTCGCACGCCCAGATCCGAGTCGCACGACAGGCGCGCCACGAGGTCCGGCGGCAGGCTGGGATCGTATGCGGCCCGGCGACGCAGCGGAGGGTGGCCGCTGAGGGCATGGTGGCGGGACTGCGCCGGGTCGTACATCGAGGCAGGGATGTGGGAGCGGGCGAAGGTCTCGTCCGAGCTGACCTGGTAGTCGATCGCGGAGCGTTCTTCCTCCGTGAGCGCCGGGTGTACCGAGATCCGGGTGCGGACCGCCACGTCGGAGTCGTTGGCGAGGGCCTGCCGCTGTTCCACCGCCAGTTCCGGTCGGCCCGCAGCATTCTCGCGTACACGGGGGTCGGGATCGCGGGCGAGCAGTGCCAAGACGTCGAGCGGGAGGCTCGGGTTGCCGGCGATCATCGCCAGATCCTCGCGCCCCACCGGGGCTGCCAGCACTTGTTCCACCACGCGGCGGGAGAGTGCGCCGTACATCAGCAGGTGGGTCCGCGCGTGGCAGGACCGATCGGGGAGTTCGCGCTCGACGTACTCGGGATCGAGGTGTCTGCCCGCGCGCAGGGCGTGCTCGCGCACCCCTTCGTCCGGGTCGGTCAGCAGGGCCGACTGTTCCTGTGGGGTCAGTTCCGACCACCAGTTGCAGGCGTAGTCCCTGACCTTCGGTTCCGGATGCGACGGGAACGTCCACCGCGCCGACCTCGGGACCTGCCGATAGAGCGTGCCGAGGTGTTCGGGGTCGTAGGTCGTGAGAATCCGGACCACCGTGTGCTCCGGGAGCTTGCTGGGCTCGTGCGAGAAACCTGGTCCCCGACCGAGCCAGGCTCGGACCAGCCAGTGCGGGTCGTCCACCAGTCGCGCGCGCTGGGCGGGGTCGATGTGCGGGTTGGCGGCGAAGAAGCTCCGGGTGCGGTGGTCGGGGTGGGTGATCACCGCATCCACCACCTCCTCCGGCAGGTCCCGATCCCGGCAGAGGGTCATCCGCACGGCGGCCGAGTCGCAGGCCAGCAGCCTGAGCAGCACGTCCGTGCCGGCTATGGGGTTGAGTGCCACCCCGGCGAGCCGCCGGGCCGGCAGATCGGCGGCCAGCCAGATCGCTTCGGCTGTGCGTGGACGATGGCTCATGACCGACAACTCCCCCTGATCGAGCGAAGCGGCGATTCTAGCCCCGGGAAACAGGTGGAGAGGGCGACGGCGGGTGCTCGGATGCGCTGTGCTCCTTCACTGAAGACCGACACCGTTGCCCTGCTCGCCCGTATCGAGCGCTGCTACGACGCCGCGCCCATAGCGGCTACGGGCGGGCGAGGAGCTTGCTGTTCGGGCTCTCGCGGAGCCACTGGATGGCCCGGAAGAGAGCCGGAACGGCCTGGGCGACCACCCGCCCATGGCCTTGCTGCGATGCGCCACCCCTTGGGACGTCATTCAGCCCGACATGACCGGCAACATAACGGCAGACCTGGCCGTCGACTCCGGCCAGTGCATGCTCGACCTCGGCCGCACGGACGAGGCCCACGCCCGCACCGACGACGGCATGAGCCTGCTACCTCCAGCAGATCGGACTGGAGGGCGGTGAGACACGACCGTGCCGAGGGACCTGTTCCGGGTTGGCGTGGGGGTTGTGGTGATCACTCGAACCGCACCACAGACATGTCTCACGCACACCTCTGCGGGTGTCGCCCTCCGCGACGCGGTCGCCACGCGCTGAGGCACGGGCCCCGGTGCCGTGCGGGCGATCCGGCCCGGCGTACGTCGGACCGGCGGGCGATGGACCGGGGCCGGGGGTGGCTGATCGGCCTCCGGGTGTCAGGGGCGGACGTCGTCACCGGGCGGGGGTGATGTCCGCCAGAGCGGCGAGCAGGCGGGTGTGGACGGCGGCGGCGACCTCACGGGTGACCGGGTCCGGGTCGTCCAGCCGGTCGGCGATCAGCTCGGCGGCGGCCGCGACGACCGGGACCGGCAGGGAGGCCTCGCGCAGGTGCAGGAGCTGGGCGGCGGCCCGTTCGCTGGCGGTGGTGGCCCGGGACTGCGGGATCAGGGAGGTGAGGCCGCGGGGTTGCTGGTGTGCGCTGCTCATCCCGTCATTGTCCGGGTTCCGGTGCCGTCCCGACGCCATCCCGCCCGCCCGCCGGTGTACAGCTCTTCCCCGGCGGGCTGCGGACGCGCCCGGTTCCACCATCTGGCCCCGCGTTTCCCCTACCGTTGTCCGTTTTGGGGTTCCGGGAGCCAGGATGGATGAATGGAGTGCTGGACGACCTAGGAGGCGGTATGAACGACCGACCCGATTCGATTCAGTGGCCCGGCGGGGTCACGCCGGATGCCCTGCTGCACACCGGCTCCGGCGGTGAGGTCACCGCCGAGGACCTGGTGCTGGCCTCCGGGCGGGACATCACCCCGGAAACCCTCGCGTGGGCGGAGCGCAAGCTGGCGGCGGAGGGCCCTGCCGCTCTCGAAAAGCTGCTTCCCTGAGCATCCCGCTCCCGCGGACCGCTTCCGGGGCCGGTCGGATCGACGCCACCGCGGCGCCGATCCGACCGGCCCCGGTCCTGGTCCGGCCCCGGTCGTGGTCCGGAGCGGGCCGCTGACGGTCCCCGGGACTGCCCGCCCGGCGCACCGACCGCCGGGAGAGGCGGTGGACCGCGCACGGAGAGTACTCGGACCCGGCCGGTGCCAGGGCGTGCCGGTGGGCGACCGGATCCATCCGCAGCACCCGGCAGGCGGCGTCGATGACCTGCTGCGAGGCGCGCGCGGTCCCGGGCCGGGTGCGCGATCCTGCCGGGCGACCGCCTCGAACAGGAGTTGCTATGCTCGGAAATGCCCTGTTATCGGCGCTTCGTTCTGTCCCGCCAACACCACGGGAGCAGGAATGACCGGTGTCCCCGAGCCCATCAGCCCCGACGCCCGCCAGGCCCTCGAACAAGAGCTCGCCCAGCTGCGCAGCGAACGCGACGCGGTCGCGGCGACCTTGAAAGGCACCGGTACCGATACCGTCGGCGACCTGGCCGACCAGGCCGACGAGCTGCAACGCGTCACCGAGACCGCACGGCTGGAGGCCCGGATCGCGGCGGTCACCTCGCGACTGAGCGAAGCGGCCACCGCCCCCGACTCCGCTCCCGACGTCATCGGGGTGGGCAGCGACGTGACCCTGCGGTTCGCCGACGGTACGGAGGAGACGATTCAGATCGGCGAGCTCGCCAACGAGTTGGAGCACACCCTGGCGACCTCCGACAGTCCGCTCGGCCATGCCCTGCTCGGTCATCGCACCGGTGACTCGGTCACCTACGACACACCGGCAGGTCCGGCCACCGCGATGGTCCTGGCCATCGGTGCGCCGCCCGGCAGCGCCTGAGCGGACCGGTCACGCCGCGTCCGAGGACCGCGCGGGGCGGCCGCCGGCCCGGGCCACGGCCCGTCGGTCGCCGAGCTCGGGAGTCGGCCGGCGCCCGGAGGACGGACATCTGACGCAGGGCCACCAAGCAATCGCGCTAGTGTGCGTGCGTGAGCCTTCATGTCGTTATGGGATTCGGGCCCGCCGGGGCGGCCACTGCCAGGCTGCTGGCCGGGCAGGGGCACTCGGTGCGGGTCGTCACCAGGTCGGGTCGGAGCCCGGAGCCGGGCATCGAGCACGTCGCGGCGGACGCGGCGGACAGCGGGCGGCTGATCGAGCTGTGCCAGGGCGCGGCCGCGATCCACAGCTGCGCCGCGCCGGCCTACCACCGCTGGGTGAAAGACTGGCCGCCGCTGGCCTCGTCGGCCTGCGCGGCGGCCGAGGCCAGCGGGGCCGTCCTGGTCATGCTCGGCAACCTCTACGGCTACGGCCCGGTGGAGGGCCCGATGACCGAGAAGCTGCCGCTCGCGGCCACCGGTCCCAAGGGCAGGGTGCGCGCCGCCCTGTGGGAGCAGGCGCGGCAACTGCACGAACGGGGCCGCATCAAGGCGGTCGAGGTGCGGGCCTCGGACTTCTTCGGCCCCGGTGTGACCGTCGGCGGTCACCTTGCCGGGCGGGTCGTGCCGCGTGTGCTGCGCGGCAAGTCGGTCTCCACGATGGGGGATCCGGACGTCCCGCACAGTTGGAGCTACCTGCCGGACGTGGCCAGGGCGCTGGTCGAGGTCGCCGGCGAGGAACGGGCCTGGGGGCGGGCCTGGCACGTGCCGACGGCGCCCGCGCTGTCCAGCCGCGAGATGGTCGACCGCCTCGCCGCCCGGGCGGGAACGGGACCGGTCGCGGTGCGCGCGCTTCCGCCGGCCGTGGTGGGGGTCGCCTCGCTCTTCTCCCCGCTGGTCCGCGAGTTGAAGGAGATCCGCTACCAGTTCGACCGTCCGTTCGTGATCGATTCGAGCGCCTACGAGGCCGAGTTCGCCGTCCGGGCCACCCTCGTCGACGAGCAGGTCGCGGCGACGGTGGAGTGGTGGCGCGAGCGGGGCGCCGCCACGGGCTGACGGCCGGCGGGCACGGCGGGCGCGGGCTCGACGGCGGGCCGGAGACGCAGTGCCGGGCTGGCGCGCGCTCGGCAGGCGGCCAGGGGCCGGTGGGCGTAGGTTTCGGGCATGACCAGTGACGAGACGACGATCCCGGCCGTGGGGGTGCGGGGGCTGGACGAGGTGTTCGAAGCGATCGAGGTGGCCAACCGGTCGCCACAACCGTGGACCGGTTTCGAACACGGCGTGCTCGGTGCCTACCGGTGGGCCGCCGGCGCCCAGCCCGGAGCCCCGGTGACCGCGGCCGCCCCGCTCGGGGCGTCCGGCGGACCGTGCCGCGCACAGCTTCTCGCCGAGTGCCAGGCGGCTGCCGTCCGGGTGACCGAGGCGCTGCGGGACCAGACCGACGCCGCCTACGCCCTCGGCGCCTACCAGGCGCTCGCCTGGCTCTGCGGCCACGCCGAGCACCGCCCCGGCCCCCGGCCGCAGTAGCCGCCCCGGCGCCTGAAGGCCGGTCCTCGCCGGTCGGCGTCCGCCCGGAGGAGGGGTGCCCGCCCGTGTGGCGGGCACCGCCGCTCCTCCGTTCCTCCGGACGGCTCAGTGCTTGAAGGCGTCCTTGATCTTCTCTCCCGCCTGTTTGGCGTCACCGCTCACCTGGTCGGCCTTGCCCTCGGCGGTCAGGCGCTCGTTGCCGACCGCCTTGCCGGCCGCCTCCTTGGCCTTCCCCTTCGCCTTCTCCGTGATGTTCTTGGCCTTGTCCTCAGCGCTCACGGCTGACCTCCTTCGTGACGTTCGAACAGTCCGCCGCCGTCCGGAGCGGACTTATGCCGCATCTGCCCCGAATCGGGGGCTTCATGCAGTGAGCGCGCGAACGTGGCCGCCCTGGCGGGCCCGGCGGCCCGAAGGTGTCCCCGCCGACCGGAAGCCCCGAGGACCGGAAGCCCTACCCGCCGGAAGCCCCGACGGAAGCCCTGAAGGTCAGGGCGGTCCCCCCGGGGTCAGGAGGCGCCCTGCTTCAGCTGTCCGGCCGCCGAGCCCCGTTCGCGATCGGTGGACGCGCGGGCCCGGTCCCGGAGGGCGGGCAGGCCGATCCCGTCCTCGTCCTGGCGGGTGGCGTCGGCCCAGAGGTCCAGGAGCCCGGTGGCCTGCGCGTTCAGGCGCGCGAACCGCTCCTGCGTGGTGGGCGCCGGCCGGGCGAGCAGTTGCAGCCAGGTCTGGGCGAGGTACTCGGCAGGGGCGTCACCGAACGTCGGCGGCGTCGGTCCGGTGGGGGCCAGGCCCTGGAGCGCGGCCTCCTGCCAGGCCGCGCGGTCGCCCCCGCCGCGACCGCGCAGGACGTCGTCGGCGACACCGTCGAAGACCCCGGCGGGTGCGGCCGCGCGGGCCAGCGGGTCCGCGATCGCGTCCTGGGAGGGGCCGGCAGGGCCGGCATGGCCGTCGGAGCCGGTCGGAACGGCGGCCAGGCCGGCCGCGCCCTGTCGCAGGTCGGCGCCGCGCAGCGTCGCGTAGGCCGCCGGGTTCTCGGCGAGGCCGCGCAGGACCGCGATCAGCTGGTCCTTCCGGACGGCGAAGTGCACCCCCCGGTCGTCCTGCCAGGCGTCGGCGGCCGGGCCGTCGTGCGCCATGGCGGTGTTGCTGATGCCGGTGAGCACCGCATGGGTGTCGGCGGCGTAGTCGGCGAGGGCCCGGGCGAGCGGGTCGCGGACGTCCGGGTGTACGCGGTGGTCCGCGGCGTCCGCGACGGCCAGGACGACCGTGCGCATCGCGTGGGCCTGCGCCAGGGTGTGGGTGCCGGGCTGCTCGCCGGTGGTGGCCCGGCGGAGCCCGTCGGCGAGTTCGCCGCACGGCATCCCGGACCGCCAGGACGCCCCGAGGACGGTGCGGACGCGGTCGTCCGTGCGCAGGCCGGCGCAGTCCCGGTCGGGGTCGTCGCGCCCGAGCGTCCACCAGATCCCGGCGCCGGCCGCGGCCGCCACCGCCAGGGCGACGGCGGCGGCCGCGGTGCGGCGGGTGGTGGGGGCGGCCGCCATCAGGCGTTGCCCCGGCCGAGGTAGCGGCCGGCGACGTCGTTGCTGCGGTTGCGGCTGTTGAGCATGTCGTCCTGGAGGGAGTTGATGGTCGCACCGTCGGGATCCATGCCGCGGTCCCTGGCCCAGATGCCGATCATGTCGGACATCTGGCGGTTGGCCCCGAGGTAGGTGTCCGAGATCTTCGCGTTGGCCTCGGTGTTGTTCTGGTCCTTCTCCTCCAGGCTGACCGCGTACGTCCAGGTGTCGACCAGGCGCTGGGCGGCGTCGCCGAGCGGGGCTATCGGCGTGATCGGGGCGCCGATGGTGTGGTAGAGCACCTTGGCCTTCCAGTCGGCCTGGGCGTTCTTGTCGTCGCGCAGGTCCATCGCGGCGTCGGCCCGGATGGCGTCGAAGACACCGAGCGCGGCCGCGCCCTTGCCCATCGGGTCCTTCATCTGGGCCTCGGTGGGGTTGGGTCCGATGGCGGCCAGCTCCTGGTCGATCCGGCCGGTCTCGGCGCGGTGCAGGGTGCCGTAGGCCGCCGGGTCGTCCGACAGGCCGCGCATGAACCGGACCAGGCTGTCCTGGCCGACGGCCATCCGGGTGGTGTCGCCGTCCTTCCAGACCGAGTCGTGCCCGGTGTGGCCGTTGTAGGCGTCGTTGCGGCCGTTGAGCAGCTCGTGGGTGTCGCCGACGTAGTCGGCGAGGGCGTTGGCGAGCGGCCGGCGCAGGGTGTCCTTGACCTTGTCGGCGCCGTGCCCCTCGTCCATGGTGACGATGGTGTCGTGCATGACCCGGGCCTGGGCCTCGGTGTGCTTGCCGTCGTGGGCCGTACCGGCCCGTTCGCCGGTGGAGGCGGCCTCGATGGCGGCGGCCAGGCCGCTCTGGGAGAGCGGGTCCTCCATCTTGATCACGCCGGTGTAGCCGGTGAGGTAGCCCTCGGGCCAGTCGCGTTCCTTCAACAGGTAGTGCAGCCGCTTGTTGGCGCCGTCGGCGCCCGGGTCGAGGTAGGAGGTGGCGGCCTCGGGCTGGCGGCCCATGACGCCGAGGACCTCGTCCAGCGGGTCGGCGCCCAGCGACGTCCCGTCGTGGGAGGCCCGGTAGCTCCAGAGGCCCGGGTGCTTCTTCTCGCTCGCGGTGATGTCGTCGGCGAGGTCGGTGAGGAAGGGCGTGGAGTACTTCGCGTCGCCCTTGGTCATCAGGGTGCTGAGGATCTGGTAGCCGTAGACCGGCTCGGTGTTGGAGCCGAAGTTCTTGGTGCCGTTCTCCTTCAAGCCCTCCCGCCACCGCTTGTAGAACTCGGTGTTCGGGTCCTGGGTGGCGGAGGCGAGGGCCCGGGTGAGATCGGTCTGCAGACCGGGGTAGCTGCCTTTCCGCCCGTCGTCCTTGCCGGGGTTGTTGAGCTTCTCCGCCAGCTTCAGGGTGCCGTCGGGGCCGAGCTTGTCCAGCAGCGTCTGCGAGAACTCCGGGCTGTCCGCGTTGGCCTTCATCAGGTTCGCCAGCTGCGCCCGCTCGTCGCCGTCCAGGCTGTCGATCCGGGTGGCGAGGTCGGCGGCCCGCTGCGCGTCGGCCTTGTCACCGCCGCCCAGCGCGGAGCCGTTGAAGGAGTTGTCGACGCTGCCGGCCTTCGAGGCGCTGCGCAGGGCGCGCGCGGCCCGCTGGTCGGCGTCGGTGGCCCGCCGGATGCCCGCCTCGATGGCCTCGGTCCACTTTCCCGCGGCCTCCTGGTAGGCCCGCTGGGTGTCGGGGTCGTGGTGGAGGTCGTTCAGCGTGCCCTTGTCCATCGAGCTGGTGTCGAGCACGGCGACCCCGGTGCCGGTCACCTTGAACCCTGCCTTGACCGCGCCGTCAGCCGCCTCACGGACCTGCTTCTGGGCGGCCTCGAAGTCCGCGCGCGCGTCGTCGAGCAGCGATGCCATGGCATTGGCTTCCACCTGCGCGGCCGAGATCTGGCCCTTGGTCGCCATGAGTTGGAAGTTGGCGAGACCCGCCGTTCCGCCGGTCCAGAGCCCGTTGCGGGTCACCGACAGCACGTCACGGTCGAAGTTGGTCTCCATGGTGTGGAACTTCTGGGCCATCTCCCGCCACTTCCCGGCGGCGGTGGACAGCGTGCCGGGGTTGGCGTTGAGGACGTCTTCGTATCCGAGCATGGGTCACTTCACCTTGAGCGAGTCGGCGATGGACTGGTTGGTGGTGTGGTAGTTGAACGTGGTCTGCTGCATCGCCGCACTGTTCTGGTGCAGCCGCGCGGTCAACTGGTCCACCTGCTCGTGCCACTCGGTCAGCGCCGCGCGCATCGCCCCGGCGGTGTCCCAGCCCTTGTGCGCCGCGGCCGCGGCGTTGGTCGACTCGTCCGCCAGCGCCCCGATGGTCCTGCTGTCCAGCGCCATGCCGTTCAGCGCCGACTGCGCGCCGTTCATCGCCTGACCGTTGAGACTGAACTGCCCGTTGCCTGCCGGTGTGCTCATTCTCGCCCGCCCCCGTTCCGTGCGTTCCTCGCGCGCCCACCGGGGACGGGGAGCGGTTGAGCCGTCGCGCAACTCCCGGGCTTCCAAGGGCCCCTGAGCGCGCTGATCGTCACCGGACGTGCCGTCGACCCACCGGGCGCATGGTCGGCGCGATCGTACTGGAAGGCGGGCGTTCGATTCCGGGAGCGAAGGGGACCGGCCCGGGACACCGGCCGGCCGAGGGGGTGCAGTTGGCGGCCCGGCCGGTCGTCCGGCGGTCGTTCGCACAGGTCAGGGAGCTCGCACCCGGGCTCCGGGCCCCAGGAGTAAAGGTTTCGTCATGATTGCCCGCGGCAGTCGGTGCCGGGCCGGATCAGTCCTGGTTCTCCAGCACCGCCTTCCTGCCCCGCGTCGCGCCTGGTCCACATCCGGGCTGGAGCGCTTCCCGGCCGGCGTGGTGCCCCCGCCGGGCGGCCGATCGCCGGAGCGGTGCCGATTGCGCCCTCCGGGGGATACCGCCGCCCCGAATGGCCGACCGGGGCGAGCCGCCCGCCCGGCCACCGGCCCGGGCCCACGAGTGTGGTCCACCGGTGCCGACGTGCGGCGAGCGACGGGAGACAGTCATGGCAGTGCCTGTGGATGAAGCCAGGCGGTCGGTGCCGCCGATCCTCCGGGGGCAGAAGGCCCTGGTGACCGGTGCGAACTCCGGGATCGGCAAGGCCACCGCGATCGGCCTGGGCCGGGCCGGCGCCGACGTGGTGGTGAACTACGTCTTCGGCGCCGAGGCAGCCGAGGAGGTGGTCGAGGAGATCAGGTCGTTCGGGGTGCGGGCCTACGCCCACGAGGCGGACGTCTCCCAGGAGGACCAGGTCGTCGCGATGGTCGCGCGGATGGTCGAGGAGTTCGGCACGATCGACGTCATGGTGGCCAACGCCGGACTGCAACGGGACGCCGCCGTCACCGAGATGACCCTCGCCCAGTGGCAGAAGGTGCTGGACGTCAACCTCACCGGCCAGTTCCTGTGCGCCCGGGAGGCGGCGAAGGAGTTCGACCGCCGCGGCGTGGTGCCCGAGGTGTCCCGCTCGGCCGGGAAGATCGTCTGCATGAGCTCGGTCCACCAGATCATCCCCTGGGCCGGCCACGCGAACTACGCCTCCTCCAAGGGCGGCGTCCTGATGCTGATGCAGACCCTGGCGCAGGAGCTCGCCCCCCGGGGGATCCGGGTGAACGCCGTCGCGCCCGGCGCGATCCGCACGCCGATCAACACGTCCGCCTGGGACACCCCCGAGGCCGAGGCGGACCTCCTCCGGTTGATCCCGTACCGCCGGGTCGGCGATCCGGAGGACATCGCCAGGGCGGTGGCCGTCCTGGCCTCCGACCTGATGGACTACGTCGTCGGCGCCACCCTCTACGTCGACGGCGGGATGACCCTCTTCCCCGGCTTCGCCACCGGAGGCTGACCGCACCGTGGACGACCGCACCGTGGACGACCGCGGGGCCGAGCGCCGGCCGCGCAGGCCGGTATGACCACCGCCGCACACCTCCTGGCGAACGCCCCCGCGCAGCTGCTCCCGGCCCGGGAGCTGATGGCGTTCACCCTGGCCTCCCACATCACCCTGGTGCCGCTGGGCGTGGCGCTGCCCCTGATCACCCTGCTGATGCACTACCGGGGCCTGCGCCGCGCCGACCCGGTCGCGCTCCTGCTGGCCCGCCGGTGGTCCGCGGTGATGGCCGTCCAGTTCGCGGTCGGGATCGTCACCGGCACGGTGCTGTCCTTCGAGTTCGGGCTGCTCTGGCCCGGCATGATGGGCCGCTGGGGGGACGTCTTCGGACTCGGCTTCGGCGTGGAGGCCTGGGCCTTCTTCCTGGAGGCGATCCTGATCGCGATCTACCTGTACGGCTGGCGCCGGCTGAAGCCGTGGACGCACTTCTGGCTCGGTGTCCCGCTGCCGCTCGCGGCGCTGATGGGAGCGTTCGGCATCATCGCCGCGAACTCGTGGATGAACACCCCGCAGGGGTTCACCCTCGACGCGAGCGGGAAGCCCGTGAACGTCAGCGTCCAGCAGGCGATCTTCACTCCGATGTTCGGCCCGCAGTACTGGCACTTCGCCGTCGCGATGTTCCTGACGGCGGGCTACGTGGTGGCCGGCGTCTACGCGGTCGGCTGGCTGCGCGGCCGCCGCGACCGCTACCACCGCCTCGGCTTCACCGTGCCGTTCACCGTCGCGGCGATCCTCACCCCCGTCCAGTTCGTACTCGGCGACAACATCGCGCGGCAGATCTACCACAAGCAGCCGATCAAGTTCGCCGCGGCCGAGCTGGTCTGGGACACCGACACCCACGTACCCGAGTACCTGTTCGGCCGCCTCCAGGAGGACGGCAGCGTCAAGGGCGGCCTCAGGATCCCCCAACTCGACTCCGTCCTGGCCGGATTGAGCCCCGACACCCAGGTCACCGGGCTCAGCTCGGTACCGGCCGACGACCGCCCCACCGCGCTCCAGGCGACCATCGCGCACTGGGCCTTCGACATCATGGCGACCGTCGGCAGCGTCCTGATCCTGCTCGTCCTCTGGTACGCCTGGTGCTGGTGGCGCCGCCGTGACCTGCCGACATCGCGCTGGTTCTTCCGCTGCGCGGCCCTCGCCGGCGTCGCCAGCGTGGTGACGGTGGAGTGCGGCTGGATCACCACCGAGGTCGGCCGGCAGCCCTGGATCGTCTACGGGAACATGCGGGTCTCCGAGGCGGTCACCCCCACCGGCGCCGCCTCGCTGTGGACCATGTTCGGCATCGTCGTCACGGTCTACGTGCTCGTCTTCGGGGCCTTCCTCGCCGTGCTGCTGAAGATGCGCACCCGCTGGCGCCTCGCCGACTCCGACGCGGCGCCGACGCCCGCGGAGGATCCGGAGGCCGACACGCCGTACGGCCCGCCGCCGGCCGCCGGTGCGCCGGGCACCCGTCGAGCACCCGGGAGCGAGCTGTGACCGCGACCGTCGTCGCCTGGATCCTGCTGCTCGCGATCGCCGCCTACGCCGGCGGCGGTGGCGTGGACTACGGCGCCGGGTTCTGGGACCTGCTGGCCGGCGGCGCCGAGCGCGGCGCCCGTCCGCGCCGGCTGATCGACCACGCCATGGCGCCGGTCTGGGAGGTCAACAACGTCTGGCTGATCTTCGTGCTCGTGGTGATGTGGACCGGCTTCCCGGCGTTCTTCCAGACCGTGTTCACCGCGCTGTGGCTCCCGCTCGCGCTGGCGGCCGTCGGCATGGTCCTGCGCGGCGCCGGGTTCGCGCTGCGCAAGCCCACCCGGCGCCTCGCCGAACGCCGGATCTACGGCGCCGTGTTCGCCGTCTCCTCGCTGCTCACGCCGTTCTTCCTGGGCGCCGCCGTCGGCGGCGTGGCCTCCGGCCGGGTCGCGCCGGGCACCACCGCCTCGGCCGACGCGTGGGCCAACACCACGTCGATCACGGCCGGACTGCTCGCCGTCGCGGTCACCGCCTTCCTCGGCGCGGTGTTCCTCACCGTGGACGCCCGCCGCTTCGGCGCCCACGACCTCGTCGGCTACTTCCGGCTCCGGACCCGGATCGCCGCCGCCGGCCTGGTCGTCGTCGGCGTGATCGGGCTGACCGTGACCGACCCGCACGCCTCCTACGTCCACCACGGACTCACCCACGGCGCGGGACTCGCCCTCGTCATCGTCGCCGTCGTCGCGCTGGCGGCCACGGTCCTGCTGGTCGCCGGGCAGGCCGCCGGGTGGGCCCGGTACACCTCGGTGGCCGCCGTGGTCCTGCTGGTCGGCGCCTGGGGCCTCGCCCAGCGGCCCTACCTGGTGCCCACCTCGCTGACCGTCCAGCAGGCCGCCGGAGCGAGCGCGCCGCTCCAGTGGATGCTGATCGTCGCGGGCGTGTCGCTCGTGCTGATCGGCCCGGCACTGGTCGTGCTGTACCGCCTCGACACGCACGGCGTGCTGGAACCCCTCACCGACGAGGACGTCGCCGGATGACCCGTCCGCCGGGCGGCGGCCCGGTCGACCGGACCGGGCGGACGGCCCCCGAGGAGCAGGCACGATGACATCGACGCAGGTCACGGTGGGCCTCGGACTGATCATGGCGCTGGCCGTCGGCTCCCAGCTGCTGGCGAGCCTGCTGCGGGTACCGGCGATCCTCCTGCTGCTGCCGGCCGGGTTCACCGCGGGCGCGCTGACCGACGACGTCAACCCCGAGAAGCTGCTCGGCGCGGCGTTCTCCCCGCTGGTCTCGCTCGCCGTGGCGGTGATCCTCTACGACGCCGGCCTCGGGCTCGACCTGCGCCGGCTCAAGGGGCACACCCGCAGGGTCGTCGTCCGGCTGATCGGGCTCGGGGCCCTGGTCACCTGGGCGTCGGCGGCGCTGCTCGCCGTCCCCGTCATCGGCATCCCGTTGGGCGCGGCCGTCATGCTGGGCGCGATCCTCGTGGTCAGCGGTCCCACCGTGGTCGGGCCGCTGCTCGGCTTCGTCCGCCCGAGCGAGCGCCTGCAGCGCATCCTGGTCTGGGAGGGCACCCTGATCGACCCGCTCGGCGGCATCCTCGGGGCACTGGTCTTCCACGGCGTGCTGGCCGGCGAGCAACAGGGCCTGGCCACCCAACTGGGCAGGTTCCTCGGCAGCGCGGCGGTCGGCCTCGCCGGTGGCGCCGCCGGAGCGGCGCTGCTGCGGTGGCTGCTGGGCCGGCTCGACCTCGGCGAGGTGCTCGGTACGACGGTGCAGCTCGCCACCGTGGTCTCGGTGGCGGCGGCCTGCGACGCCTTCCGCGACGACACCGGTCTGATCGCCGCGGTCGTGATGGGCATGGCCCTGGCCAACCTGCCGGGCCTGAACCTCTCGGCCCGCCGGCCCTTCTTCGAGACCCTGGTCTCGCTGACCATCGGCCTGCTGTTCATCACGATCTCGGCCACCGTGACCCCGCACTCCCTGCGGCACCTGGTCCTGCCCACCCTCGGCCTGGTCGCCGTGCTCGTCCTGCTGGTCCGGCCCCTGGTGGCGTTGCTCTCCACCGCCCGTACCGAAATCCCTTACCCGGAGCGCTGGTTCATCGGCTGGATGGCACCGCGCGGCATCGTCGCCGCGGCCACCGCCTCCACCTTCTCGGCCGCTCTGGTCGAGGCCGGGGTCGACGGCGCCCAGGACATCCTCCCGGCCACCTTCGTCGTGATCGTCGCCACCGTCATGGTCTACGGCCTGACCGCGCTCCCGGTCGCCCGGTTCCTCGGGGTCCGCCGTCCGGCGCGGTCGCGGCCGCTGCTGGTCGGCGGCGACCCCTGGGTGGTGGACCTGGGCCGCGCCCTGCGCTCGGCCGGCCTCGACGTGCTCATGTGGGCCGGCCTCGACCGGGAGCGCCGGAGCATCACGGAGGCCGGTCTCGCACTGGCCCCCGGCGAGCTGCTCGCCGCCGCCACCGGCGCCGGGGCGGAGTTGGAGGGCATCACCGACGTCCTGCTGCTGACCGGCGAGGACGACTTCAACGCGCTCGCGGCGATGACCCTGAAGGAGACGGTCGAGGGCCCCGTCCACCGCCTGGAGCCGCCCACCAGCAGCCACGGCGTGGTCGCCCCGTACACGGACGGCGAGGCGCTGTTCGGACCCGGGCTCAACCGGCCCGAACTGGCCCGCCGGTACGCGGCCGGCGCGCGGATCGTCACCCACCGGGTCGACGGCGCGATCCCGGCCGGGCACGACGTGCTGTTCCTGGTGCGGCCGGACGGCCGCCTCGCCGCCGTCACCGGGGCCGGCGCCCCGACGCCGGGCGGCGGCGACGTGGCCGTCCTGCTGACACCCCCGGCCGGTCCCGCGCCCGCGCCGTAGCCGGTCGCGCGGGCCGTTCAGCGGATCCGCGCCGATGCCCTGGAACTCGTGCCGCAGCCGCTTCGGTCCGACGACGTGGCAGAGTCCGTCGAGCCGGCAGAGTCCGGTGAGGTGGCAGAGCGCGTCGAGGTGACTGTCGGCGTCGTCGTGCACGTTCATGCCGAAGTGGTCGGTGGCGACGCCGAGTCCGGACTCTCCTGCGGACTGCGCGCCGTCGCACCGATGGCCGTCGCTCCCGGTCCGGGTCAGCCGCGCTGCCGGTCCAGGGCCTGGTCCAGCGTGCCGGCCGCCATGATGAGCGACAGGTGGGTGAACGCCTGGGGGAAGTTGCCGAGTTGCTCCCCGCTGGGCCCGACCTCCTCGGCGAACAGGCCGACGTGGTTGGCGTAGGTGTGCATCTTCTCGAAGGTGTACCGGGCGGGCCGCAGCCGGCCGGCCCGGGCCAGTGCGTCCACGTAGAGGAAGGTGCAGAGGCTGAAGGTGCCCTCCGCGCCGCGCAGACCGTCGGGCGAGGCGGCCGGGTCGTACCGGTAGACCAGGCTGTCGGACACCAGGGTGCGGTCCATCGCGTCCAGCGTGCTGAGCCAGGACGGGTCCCGGGGGGCCACGAACCCGACGCGGGGCATCAGCAGCAGCGAGGCGTCCACGGCGTCCCCGCCGTAGTGCTGCACGTAGGCCTGCGCCTCCTCGTTCCAGCCGTGCCGCATGACCTGCTCCAGGATGGCGTCGCGGGTGCTCGTCCAGCGGTCGGTGTCGGCCGGGCGGCGGAAGTCGGCGGCCAGCCGCAGGCCGCGGTCGAAGGCCGCCCAGCACATCACCCGACTGTAGGTGAAGTCCTGGCGGCCGCCGCGGGTCTCCCAGATGCCCTCGTCGGGCCGGTCCCACGAGTCGGCCAGCCAGTCCAGCAGCCGGGACAGCAGCTTCCAGCCCCGGTAGCCGGCCTGGACGGCGATCTCGCGGCCCTCCGACAGCGCGTAACATCACCTCGCCGTAGATGTCGAGCTGGAGCTGGTCGGCGGCCGCGTTGCCCAGCCGCACCGGTGCGGAGCCGCGGTACCCCTCCAGGTGGCCGAGGATCTCCTCGGTCAGGATCGGCTCGCCGTCGACCCGGTACATGATCTGGAGCGGTTCGCGATTCGTCGAGGCCCGCTCGGGTGCCTCGCGCACGCGGTCACCGAGCCAGTGCGTGAAGGCCGTGGCCTCCTCGACGAAGCCGAGGTCGAGCAGGGCGCGGACGGAGAGCGAGCCGTCGCGCACCCAGGTGTAGCGGTAGTCCCAGTTGCGCTCGCCGCCCACCTGCTCGGGCAGGCCCATGGTGGCCGCGGCCACCGGCGCGCCGGTGGGGGCGTACGTCAGCAGCTTGAGGGTGATGGCGGAGCGGTTGACCATGTCGGGCCAGCGGCCGCGGTAGTTGGAACCGCGTACCCAGTTCTGCCAGAAGTCGGCGGCGTCCCAGAGTTCCGCGGTGATCCCGTCGACGGTGGGCCGCGGTGGCGGCTCGCCGTCGGGGTCGCAGGCGGTGAGGACGACGGCCGCCACCTCCCCGACGTTCAGCGTGACGGAGCCCCGCAGGTCGTCGCCGTCCCGCTCCACCGGGAAGGTGCTCCGGACGTAGGCGCAGACGCCCGGGGCCCGGAAGACGGCGAGGTCGGGCTGCAGGTCGAGGACGTGGTCAGCCCGGGCATAGTCGAACCGCGGGCGGCACTCCATCTCGAAGCGGACGGTGCCGCGCACGGTGCGCGCGGTCCGCACGATGGTGTGCCGGTCGGTCGGGGTGCGGCCGGTGTGCGGCGGCATCCAGTCGATCACCTCGCCCACCCCGTCGGGGGACATGTACCGGGTGACCAGGAGAGCGGTGTCCGGGTAGTACAACTGCTTGCAGGCCACGCCGGCGCTGTCCGGCGCGAGCCGGAAGTAGCCGCCGTGGTCGTGGTCGAGCAGCGCGGCGAAGATGCTCGGGGAGTCGAAGCGCGGGGCGGCGAACCAGTCCACGACGCCCCGCGAGGTCACCAGTGCGGAGGTCTGCAGGTCGCCGATCAGGCCGTGCTCGGCGATGGGCGGGTAGCGATCCATCGGAGTCCCCAGGTCGGATTGGTCCTTCACCTCACTATCGGCCCGGGCGGGCGGATGCGCCCGTCGCGGCGGCGGAGCGGCGGCCCCGGGGGCGTGAGGCGGGGCGTGGGGCATCCGGGCCGGCTTCCGGTCAGAGTGGATCGCCCGGCAGGTCGCGGTAGTCGTCACGCAGGGCGGCGATCATCGGGTGATCGTCCGGGAATGCGACCTTGTCGACGGCCGCGATCGGCCGGACGCCGATCGCGGCGTTGGTGGCGAAGGCCGCGTCGAAACCGTCGAGGTCGGTCGGCGGCACCGCCTCCGTGCGGTGCGGCCGCGCCCGGCGCAGCAGCTCCATCGTCGTGCCGGGCAGGTGGTCGGCGTCGGCCCAGACCACCTGGGAGCCGCGGACGAACCCGATGTTCCAGGTGCCGCCCTCGGAGACGCGCTGCTGCCGGTCGACGAAGAGCGCGTCGTCGAAGCCGGCCCGCTGGGCCTCGCGGCGGTGGTGCAGTGCGCCGAAGAGGCCGACGCTCTTGACCGCGGGCAGGTCACGGACGTACGGGACGGAACGGACCCGCAGCGGGAGGAGGGCGAGTCCGCCCGCGGGGCGGGTGGTCACCAGTACCCGGGGTTCGGCGGCCGCCCCGAGGTGCCCGATGTCCAGCGCCGGGTCGAACACCGTCACGCGGATCATGGTGACCGCGTCGGCGGGCGCGGCCCGCCGTGCGTACGCCCGTACCCGCTCGGGGTCGAGGTCGGCGTCGAAGACCGCCCGGCAGTCGCGGACCAGCCGGGCCAGGTGCAGTGCGAGCCCACGGACCCGGCCGGCCTCGACCCGCATCGTGGTGAAGTGGCCGAAGTTGGTGAGGGCCAGGGTCTGGAGCTCGTCCACGCGCACCGGGACGCCGTTCAGTTCCGCCATGGGCCCAGCATGGCAGCCGTGCGGGAAGGGAGGTCACCCGGTCCATGCCCTGGTCGCCTTCGACAGCCCGACGGTGCGCCCGCCGTGCCGGCGGGCGCGGCGCCGTGAGCCGGTCGCGAAACGCCGCCCCCGGTCACCGGTCACCCGCCCCCGGGGGGAGTCGTGGGGCCGGGCCGGACGGACGGGTCGGTCGCGAGGTCGACGAACAGGGCGGCGGACCAGCCGAAGCCGGAGGTCGCCCGGGGTGCGCGGGCGCCGGTCAGCGGGTTCCAGTACTCGTAGAGGCCGTCGGCGTCGCGCACCATGGCCAGGGAGCGGCGGTGGAGCTCGTCCGCGGTGTCGGCGAAGCCGGAGCGGCGCAGACCCTCGACGAGCAGGTAGTTGATGTTGAGCCAGACGGGGCCGCGCCACATCGCGTCCGGGTCGAAGGCGGGGTCGTCGAACGCGACGGTGGGGACGGGGTGTTCGCCCCAGAAGGAGCTGGAGCGAAGGGTCCTCTCCAGGGCGGCGGCCACCTCGGCGGGCAGGCGTCCGGTGAACAGCGGCATCAGCTCCAGCACCGTCCGGACGGGCACCGGCGCGTCGTCCGCCAGGGTGACGAAGCGGGTGCCGTCCCAGCGTCGGGCGACCAGCAGTTCGGCATGGGCGGCGGCGCGCGAGCGCCATCGGGCGGCGTCCGCCGGCAGGTCCAGGGCGTCCGCGATGTCGGCCAGGCGGTCGGCCTGGTGGATCAGGTAGGAGTTGAGGTCGGGGGGTTCGGCCCGGGGGCCGTAGTCCCAGACGGGGCTGTCGTCCAGGCCGGACGAGTAGGGGTGCAGATAGGCGGGGAGGCCGTCGCCGTCCGGGTCGGAGGCGGCGAACCACCAGTCGTGCGCGCGGACCAGCGCGGGGTAGACCGAGGCGAGGAACGGGAGGTCCGGGGCGCTCTGGTGGATCTTCCAGACGGCCCAGGCGGTCAGCGGCGGTTTGGTGACCGGCACCGGGTCGGGGGAGGGCGCGGTGCCGGTCGCCCGGCCGACGTGTTCGCTCAGCCGGGCGTGGTCCGCGCGGGGGAGGTCGGTGGTCTCGGCGAGCACGCCGTGGTCGTGGACGACGTCGGGGAGCCGGCCGTCGGGGAGCTGGTGGTCGAGGAGCAGCCGGATCTGGTCGCGGGCGAGCTCGGGTGAGGCGTGCCGCAGGGCCACGGCGTGGAAGAGCGCGTCCCAGTTCCAGACGCCGACGTAGCCGTACTTGGAGGGGACGAGCCCCTCGCGGCCGCCGATCGGCAGCAGGTTGACGGCCAGCGTCCACCAGGCCATCCGGGCCCGCTCGGCGAGGTCCGCCCGCACCGGTGGCAGGCGGGCGAACCAGGCGTCCCAGCGGGCCTCGGCCGCGGCGCGCACCGCCGTCTCCGACCAGGTCCCCGCCGGGCCGGCCAGCACGTGGCAGCCGGTGAGCGCGAGGGCCTGCTCCGCGCCGTCGGGCCGGCGCCAGAAGGCCTGTGCGCGGTGGCCGGCGATCACCAGGGTCGAGGCGTCGGCGAACAGCAGTGACACCCCGCCGGCGAAGGCCACTTCGGTGGGCGTGGCCGAGACGACGGGCAGCGCGCGTCCGCCGCGGTCGCGCACGACCAGCCCGCTCAGTTCCACGGTCTCCGCGAGTGGTGTCTCGTACTCGGCCCGGGCCACCCGGAGTCCGTCCGGGTGGGCCGTCACCAGCAGGCGCGAGCCGCGCTCGGTGAACGGCCGCTCGACGAGGTCCAGGGTGAACATCAGCGCCCTCCCAGGCCCGAGGAGGCCATGCTGTTGAGGATCTTGCGCTGCCCGACGAGGAAGGCGATCAGCATCGGTACCACCGTCATCGCGGACAGGGCGGCGGTCAGCCCGTAGTCGATGCCGCCGCGCTGGGCGTTGAAGGAGTCGAGCAGCAGGGGGATGGTGAAGAGGTCCGGGGTGTTCAGGAAGACCAGGGGGAAGAAGTAGCTGTTCCAGCTCGCGAGGAAGACGATGATGCCGAGCGTCCACAGGCCCGGCCGGATGTTGGGCAGGATGATTCGCCAGAAGATGGTCCAGCGGCTCGCTCCGTCGATTCGCGCCGCGTCCTCCAGTTCGACCGGGACGGCCCGGATGAACTGGCGCAGCAGGAACACCGCGAACGGGTTGGCGACGGCCGGCAGGATCAGCGCCAGGTGCGAGTCGATGAGGTGGAGCCTGGCCAGCATGATGTAGAGCGGCACGATCGTGACCTGCGCCGGGACCATCTGGGTCGCCAGGAAGAGGCCGAACACCGGCCCCGAACCGCGGAACGGTATCCGGGCGAAGGCGTAGGCCGCCATGGCGCCGGTGAACAGGGTGGCCGCGACGGTGATCGCCGCGATGTACATGCTGTTCCAGTAGGCCCGTCCGATCGGCACCTGGTGGAGGACGTCCGGGTAGTTCCGCGCGCGCCACGGCCCGGGCAGCCAGGCCAGCGGCTCGTTGATCATCTGGTTGACGCCCTTGAAGGAGGTCAGGATCATCCAGATGAACGGAAAGAGCATGAGCAGGCCGCCGAGGGCGAGGAAGGCGTGCAGGAGGAGCTGCTTCCGTTTGGTCATGCCGGCCTCACGACTCGTAGTGGACGAAGCGCTTCTGCGCCTTGAACTGGACCGCCGTGACGACGAGCGTCAGCAGCAGGAGGATCAGCGCGGCGGCGCTCGACAGGCCGAACTGGAACTCGCGGAAGCCCTGTTGGTAGACCTTGTAGACGATGGTCTGGGCGCCCTCGTTGTGGTCGGGATTGACCAGCACGTAGATCAGGTCGAAGGCCTGGAACGAGCTGATCACCGACACCACCAGGGTGAAGAAGACGGTCGGCGAGAGCATCGGCAGGATGACGGAGCGCAGCGTCTGCCACGGCCCGGCGCCGTCGATGCGCGCGGCCTCCAGCAGGCTCGGCGGGATCGTGGCGAGTCCGGCGAGGAAGATCACCACGTTCAGTCCGAGCGACGACCAGATCGTCACGACCGCGATGGCGGGGACCACCCAGTCCGGATCCGCGGGCCAGTTCGGCAGCGTGACGCCGAAGAGGTCCTGGACCGTGCCGTTCAGGATGCCGTCGGTGCCGCCGCCGAGGATCATCTGCCAGATCACCGACACCGCGACCGAGCTGGTCACCACCGGCAGGAAGTAGACCACCCGGTAGGCGGTCCGGCCCCGAACGCCGTGCAGGGCGAGCGCCAGCAGCAGGGCCAGAACGAGCCCGCCCGGCACGGTGATCAGGCCGATCTTGAGGGTGTTCCACACCGCGCGGCCGAAGAACGGGTCGGTGAGCTGGGCCTTGAAGTTGTCCAGCCCGACCCAGGTCGCGTCGCCGAGCCCGTCCCAGCGAATGAAGGACAGCACGATCGCGAAGCCGAGCGGGCCGACCAGGAAGGCCAGCAGGCCGAGCAGTTGGGGAGCCAGGAAGACCACGGCCCACCAGCGCTCCCGCCGTCGCCAGAGCGGCTCGCGGCCGGTCCGGGCGGGGCGGGCCCACCGGCGTGCCGGGGCCTGGCTGATGGCGCTCAACCCTTCTGGCCCTTCAGGTCGTCGACCAGCTTCTGGAGCTGGGTCATGCCCTCGTCGAACCCGAGCTTGCCTTCCCAGATCTTCATGAGGTGGTCGTTGATGGCCTTGGTCAGCCCGGGGACGGCCACCTCGTCGGGGTAGTTGGCGAAGCCCTTGTCGCGGACGTCGAGGAAGGTCTGGGCGTGCGCCGGGTAGTGGTCGCCGGTCACCAGGCTCTCGGCGCCCTTGATCGACGGCACGGCGCTGCCGCCCTTGAGCCGAAGCTGCTGGCCCTCCTTGCTGACGAACTCGCTCAGGAAGGTGAAGGCCTCCGCCCTGTGCCCGGTGTCCTTGTTGATGGTCAGGTAGGAGGCCGCGACCGCGCCGGGGATCGGCTGCCCGGACTCCGACGGGAACGGCACGATGTCGTAGTTCTGGCGGTCGCCGCCCTTGTCGATGCTCTCGATGACCCAGCGGCCGCCGGCGTAGAAGCCGGCCTTGTGCTTCACGAACTGGGTGGCCGCGCTGTTGCCCTCGGGCAGCAGGTCGGCGGAGGCGAAGGTCTTGTCCCGGTAGCCGTCGAAGAGGGTCCTGAGGGCCTGCCGGGCCTTCGGGTCGGACGGCGCGACGAACCTGCCGCCGTCCCAGACCTTGCCGCCGAAGCCGTTGACCAGGCTGTAGTTGGCGCCGTACCAGTTCCAGAAGACGGAGCCGTACTTGTCCGCGGCCTTGAGCTTGGCGTTCATCTCCAGGTAGGTGGCCATGGTCCACCGGCCGGCCTCGTTCAGCGCGGCCGGGTCCTCGGTGATCCCGGCGGCGGCCAGGGCCTTCTTGTCGTACCAGAGGACCTCGGGGTTGGTGTCGTTGGGGACGCCGAAGGTGACGCCGTCCTTCTTCGCGCCGCCGTAGATTCCTTCGAAGAAGTCCGCGGGCCTGCTCCTGCTGGTCGGCCCGGCGAGCTGCTCGTCGAGCGGGGAGAGCACGCCGTCGGCGACGAGCTTGCCGATGTAGTCGTCGCCGACGTAGAAGACGTCGGGGGCGGTCCCCGAGGTGAGCTGGGTGAGCAGTTTGGGGTGGTAGTCCTCGTAGGAGGCGACGGGTTCGAGCTTCAGCGTGATGTTCGGGTGCTTCCTGGTGAAGTCCTCGGTGAAGGCCTTGAAGACCTCCATGTCCTCGGCCGAGCCCCAGGTGGACCAGCGCAGGGTGACCTTGCCGTCCTTGGCGCCGCCGGCCGCGCCGGCGCCGTTGGTGCCGCTGCACGCGGACGCGGACAGCGCGATCGCCACGGCGACCAGGATTGCTCTGCTCTTCACAGCGGACATCGGGTGCCTCCGGGAGAGTTCATGGGGGTGGGGGTGAGGTGGGGCGAGCTCAGGCGAGGCCGCCGCCGTCGACGACGAGGGCCGAGCCGGTGACGTAGCTGCTCGCGTCGCCGGCCAGGAACAGCACCGCGGCGGCGATCTCCTCGGGCGAGCCCGCGCGGCCCATCGGCCGGTCGGCGGCGTCCTTCTCGAAGGCCGCCCAGTCCGCCTGGAGTTGGCGTGCCTCGTCGCGGAGCATCGGCGTCATGGTGTCGCCGGGGTTGACCGAGTTGACGCGGATGCCGGCGGCGGCGTGGTCGATGGCCAGTGCGCGGGTCATGTTGACGACCGCGGCCTTGGAGGCGCAGTAGGACAGCGCGTTGCCGCCGCCCTTCAGCCCCCAGCCGGAGCCGGTGTTGACGATGGAGCCGCCCTCCGTCATCGCGGGGATGGCGAAGCGGCACATCAGGTAGACCGACCTGACGTTGACGGCCATCACGTGGTCCCAGTCGTCGGCGGAGATCTCCAGAGCGGTCTGGCGGCGGATGATCCCGGCGTTGTTGAACAGGACGTGCAGCCCGCCGAAGGTCTGCACGGCGGTGTTCACGATCCGCTCGCAGTCGGTCTCGGCGGAGACGTCGGCCCGCAGGGCCGTGGCCCGGCCGCCGCCGGCCTCGATCTCGCGGACGAGGTCGGTGGCGTCCGCCAGGTCGGCGACGACCACGGCCGCGCCCTCGGCGGCGAACCGCCGCGCGGTGGCCCGGCCGATGCCCGAGGCACCGCCGGTGACGATGGCGACCTTGTTCTGCAGGACGTTCATGGAAGATCCTCACTGGCTGACTGGATGCGGTACATCACGCAGGCGCGGTGCCCGGTGACGACCCGGACGTGTCCGTCGAACGCGGCGTCGGCCTCGGTGTCCCCGCTGTCCACCAGCAGGGGCCGGCCGCCGAGCGCGGCGAGTTTCTGGGGGGTGGCGAGCACGACGATCCCGGCGAGCCGGTCCAGCACGCGCGGGCTGAACTGCTGGTTGCCCCGGCCGATCACGAAGCCCTGCCCGCCGATGACGGACAGCACGCCGTACGTGACCTGTGACATGGCAAGGGTGAGCAGCGTGTGCTCGGTGACGTCGGAGGCGAGCAGGGCGCCGTCCCGGACGACGTCCACCCCCAGCGGCGTCAGCTCCAGGCCGAGCGCACGCCCCACCGCGAGCGTGGTCGCCCCGGGCCCGAGCGCGTAGGCCGCGCCGGGCCGCATGGACGCCACCACCGCCCGCGCGATCGACTCCGCCGATCCCGGCGGCTCCACCGACGAACCGGTCTTGCGCCCGCTGAGCCGGGCCCGCGCCGCGGGCACCCGGAGGGTCCCGTACAGCCGGACACCGACCCGGCCGCCCGCGCGGTGGGCCTCCTCGTCCAGGTCGACGACCTCCGCGTCGAGCGTCGCCCCGTCGAACCCGGCGGCGGTCGTCGCGGAGGCGAAGGGGCTGACCGCGAAGCACCCGGAGTAGACCTTCACCCCGGCCGGGATCCCGAGCACCGCGCCGGACGGACGGGCGTCCAGGACGTCGCGGGCCGTGCCGTCACCGCCGGCGAACAGCAGCAGGTCCACCCCGGCGAGCGCCCGCACGGCCGCCCGGGTGTCCGCCGCGTCGGAGCCGCCCGCCCGGGGCCGGGGGCGGTAGACGACCTCGTGGGGAACGCCGGCCGCGACGGCGCTGTCCGCGCCCATCGGCCCGGCGGCGGTGCGCAGCCGGACGTCGGGGCGCCGGCTGCGCAGTGCCGTGAGAGCGGCGGCCGCGCGGGCGGCGGCCCGTGGCTCCGAGCCCAGGGCGAGCGCCCTGGCCTGGACGTCCGGGCCGTCGCTGCCCTTGAGGGCGACGGGACCGCCGAGGCCCGCCACGGGGTTCACGATCAGGCCGACGATCACCGACGGTGCTTCCGGCAGTAGGCGCGCCAGGTGGGGGACCACTGGGCCGGGTCATCCAGGGAGGTCGGGTCGATCCGGTGGACGCTCTGCCGGTACGGGGCGTTCTTGACGAACGCCGGGTCCTCCCGGGCCTCGGCGGCGACCTGGGCGAGGATCGCGGCGTACTCGTCCAGATCCTCGCGGGAGTAGGACTCGGTCGGCTCCAGGGTGAAGGGCTCCGGGACCACGTAGGGGTGGTGGCTGGTCCAGTAGTGCACTCCGAAGTCGGCCGCGCGAACGCCGATCTCCTCCGAGTGCACGCCGGTCTCCTCGGTGAGCTCCTGCCAGGAGTAGCGGACCTGCTCCACGCGTCGCCGGTCCGGCCAGGGCACGGAGGCGCCCGGGATCCGCAGGACCTTGTGCATCAGGTAGTTGTTGTTGAGGACGGCCGTCTCCGCGACCTCCCGCAGGCCCTCCGCGCCGAGCGCCATCACCCAGGCGTAGGCACGCACGACGTTGGGCGTGACCCCGAGGAACGGCCGGATCTTGCCGACCGAACGGGCCGGTGGGGCAAGGGTGTACGACTCGCCGTCGCGGTCGACGACCGGGCCGGGCAGGAAGGGGGCGAGTGCCTCGGTGACGCCGCACGCGCCCGCCGCCGG
Source organism: Kitasatospora sp. NPDC050463 (assembly GCF_040655255.1). Lineage (NCBI taxonomy): Bacteria > Bacillati > Actinomycetota > Actinomycetes > Kitasatosporales > Streptomycetaceae > Kitasatospora > Kitasatospora sp. NPDC050463. The sequence goes on along the minus strand of NZ_JBFAJO010000010.1, from coordinate 35,283 downwards.
CCCGCCGCAGGCGTGCGGCGTCGAGAAGGTCTTGTGCAGGTTGAAGTGGCACAGGTCGAAGCCGGCGTCCCGGGCCCGGGTGATGCCGAGGACGCCGTTGGCGTTGGCCTGGTCGTAGCAGGCCAACCCGCCGGCCTGGTGGACCAGGTCGACGAACTCGCGGATCCTCGGGTTGAAGATCCCGGTGTCCTCCGGGTTGGTGATCATCAGTGCGGCGGTGCGCGGTCCGACGGCCGCGCGCAGCGCCTCGACGTCGGGGCAGCCCTCGGCGTCCGGCATCAGCGTGACGACCTCGTACCCGGCGACCTTCGCGCAGGCCGCGTTGGAGGGGTGCGAGAACATCGTGGTGATGACCTGGTCGCGCTGTTCGCCCTCGCCCCGGGAGGCGTGGTAGGCGCGGATCATGGCGATGTTGGCGTAGATCGCCGCCGAGCCCGCGCCGGGCTGCAGCGAGACCCGGGCCATCCCGGAGATCTCCCGGAGGATCTGCTCCAGGCGCCAGTAGATCTCCAGCACGCCCTGCACGGAGTCCTCCGGCTGCAGCGGGTGCAGCTCGGCGATCCTCGGGTCGCGCACGAAGGTGTCGTTGACCTTCGGGCTGTACTTCATCGTGCAGGTGCCCTGACCGACATCGATGTTCAGATCGGCGCCCAGGGTCTCCTGCGAGAGCCGTAGGTAGTGCCGGACCACCTGGTTCTGCGACAGCTCGGGCAGCGCGGGCGGGGTGGCGCGGCCGACGCCCTCGGGCAGCTCGACCAGCGGTGCGTCCGGGGCCGGGACGCCGACGCCGCGCCGGCCGGGCCGGGAGAGTTCGAAGATGATCTCCTCGTCCCAGCGTGCCTGGTGGTAGCGGCGCAGGGCCGGCTTGGCGGCGACCGGCAGCTGGGCGAACGATTCTTCCCGGGAACTCACTTGGTGCCTCCGGTGGCCGAGAGGGCGTCCTTGACGGCCGCCGCGAGGGTGTCGATGTCGGCGATGGAGTGCCGTTCGGTGACGCAGACCAGGACCACCCGGGGCCCGAGGCGCACGCCGCCGAAGATGTTCCTGAGCCGCAGCGCCGCGAGCAGGGCGTCGGCGTCCGGCACCTCGACGGCGAACTCACGGAAGTGGAGGGCGTCCTGCTCGCGGACCAGGGCGCCCGCCGAGGCGAGGGCCCGCATGGCGTACCTGGTGCGGGCGAGGATCGTCTCGCCGATCTCGCGCATGCCCTGCGGGCCCATCAGCGCGAGGTAGACGCCGGCGGTGATGCCCCACAGGGCGGCCGCGGTGCCGACCCACTCCTTGCCCTCCTCGCGCAGCGCGAAGGACGTCCGGTCGTAGAAGACGTCGCCGAAGCCGTACTCGCCCGCGACGGCGGTCGGGGCGATGCCGAACAGCCGGGACGGGAACTCGGCGACCAGCCGCTCCTCGTCGTGGCTCGCGATGAACCCGGCCTGGCCGCCGCCGTACTGCTGGTGCATGCCGAGCGACTGGATGTCCCCGCAGACGAGGTCGGCGCCGTAGGACGCGGGCGGCGCGAGCACGCCGAGCGAGATCGGGTCCGTCGACACCACCAGCAGGGCGCCGACGCCGTGGGCCAGGTCGGCCAGTTCGCGTCCGCGCGTCTCGATGACGCCGTGCACGTCGGGCGTCTCCAGGTAGAGGGCGGCGAAGGTGTCGTCCAGCGGGAGCTCCGGTGCCCCGGCCGGGGCGAGCACGACCTCGACGTCCGGGGTGAGGTAGTCGCGGATCTTGCCGAGCTTGTCGGCGGCGATCGCGCTGCCGAGCAGCACCCGGCTGCGGCCGGTACGGCGCGCGGCCATCCGCAGGGCCGTCCCCGCGGCCTGGAAGCCGTCGTAGGTGGGCACGTTGACGACGTCCATCTCCAGGAGCTCGGCCATCATCGAGACGTATTCGAAGAGCGCCTGGAAGCGGCCGTGGTCCTCGTACGGCTCGCCCGCGTAGGCGGTCAGGAACTCGCCGCGGCCGTTGACCTCGTCGCACACCGCCGGGACGTGGTGCGGGTAGCAGCCGTGGCCGAGGAAGCTCAGCGCCTCGGTGGTGTCGGTGTTGCGGGCCAGCAGGCCGCGCAGGTGCCGGACGAGGCCCTGTTCGTCGGTGAAGGGGGCGGGCAGGTCGAGCGGACGGGCCGGCCGGAGGTCGGCGGGGATGTCCGCGTAGAACTCGGCGACGTCCGACGCACCGATCTCGGCGAGCATCGCCGCCCGGGTGTCGGGCCCCGCGTTGGGGATGTAGGGATGGGTCACGGGTACTCCTCAGTACTTCAGGACCACGGCGTCGCGCGGCGCGATGACCACCGATCCGTGCAGGGGGCGACCGGTCAGCAGGTCGGTCCCGGAGGCGGGCAGGGGAACGGTGGCCGCTGCGGCCCCGTGGTTGAGCAGGAAGAGGTGGTCGCCGCGCCGGCAGGCCTCGACGCCGGGCGGCAGCTCCGCGCCGGTGACGCCGGTGACGCCGGCCGTGTCGAGCACCTCGTCGAGCACCGGCGTCAGGTCGTCGAGCAGGCAGCCGAGATAGGTGACGGTTCCGCGTCGGGTGACGGCCGGCCGGCCGTCCAGCGGGCCGCCGCGGTAGCGCGCCAGGGCGTGCGCGTCGTCGAGCTCCAGCCACTCGCTCCAGGTCCGGGCGGTCAGCCGGACGGTGTTCAGGGCCGGCGCGCCCCGGGCCGGGTCGGCTTCCGCCGACACCTCCTGGGTCCGGCCGTCGGGGATCGGCCAGAACTCCTCGACGCGCAGCCCGAGCAGTTCCCGCAGCGGCCCGGGCGCCCCACCGTCGTGGACCTGGTCGGCGGCGTCCACCACCCCACTGAACGGGCCGACGACCAGCCGGCCCGGGAAGGCGGCCAGATTGGCGGCCTGCTCCGCGGTGCACAGGTAGAGGTTCGGGGCGATGACCACCTGGTAGCCGGAGAGGTCGCGGTCGGGCGGCGCCAGATCGACGGCGATGCCGCGGCCGTGCAGCGGGGCGTACCAGGAGAGCAGGAGGCTGTGCAGCCGGAGCCGGTCGGACGGCAGCGACTCCGGCGCCTCGAGCCCCCACCAGCTCTCCCAGTCCAGCAGCAGGGCGACCTCGGCCCGCGTCGTGCTCCCCGCGACCTCGGCCAGCCGTCGCACGTCCGCGCCGAGGGCGAGCGTCTCGCGCCACTGCCGGGTGTCCGTTCCGCCGTGCGGCAGCATCGCCGAGTGGAACTTCTCCGGTCCGTACCTGGCCTGGCGCCACTGGAAGAACATGACGCCGTCCGAGCCGTGGGCCAGGGCCTGGAGGCTGTGCAGGCGCATGACGCCCGGCTCCTTCGGGACGTTCACCGCGCGCCAGCTCACGGCGCTCGGCGCCGACTCCAGGAGCAGCCACGGCCGGCGCTTCAGGGAGCGCATCAGGTCGTAGCTGAGCGCGGCCTTCACCGGGGCCTGCGGGTCGGCGGGGTCGGGGTACGCGTCGTCGCTGACGAAGTCCTCGGCGGCGGCCCACTTCCAGTAGTCGAGGTGGTGCAGGACGCTCATGAAGTTGGTGGTCACCGGGATGTCCGGGGTGACCTCCTTGAGCACCTCGCGCTCGGCCTCGAAGCAGGCGAGCAGCGCGTCGCTGGAGAACCGGCGCCAGTCCAGGACCTGGGCGGGGTTGACCGGGCCGGGGGCCTTGCGGGGCGGGGCGAGCTGCGTCCAGTCGGTGTAGTGCTGGCCCCAGCAGGACGTCCCCCAGGCGGAGTTGAGCCCGTCGAGGGTGCCGTACCGGGCCTCCAGCCAGCGGCGGAAGTCCCGGGCCGACTCCTCGCAGAAGCACTCGACCGTGTGGTCGCCGTACTCGTTGCCGATGTGCCACATGACCAGCGCGGGGTGGTCCCGGTAGCGCTCGGCCATCGCGCGGGCCAGCCGGACGGTGCCCTGGCGGAACGCGGGGGAGGAGGGGCAGTACCCCTGGCGTGACCCGAACTCCAGCCGGGTGCCGGCGGCGTCGACGGGCTGTACGTCGGGGTGCTGCCGGACGAGCCAGGGCGGTGGCGTCGCCGTCGCCGTCGCCAGGTCGACGGCGATCCCGTGCGCGTGGAGCAGGTCGAGGATCCGGTCGAGCCAGCCGAAGTCGAAGACGCCGGGCGCGGTCTCCAGCCGGGACCAGGAGAAGACCGCGACGGTCACCACGTTCACGCCCGCCTCGGCCATCAGCCGGACGTCCTGGTCCCACACCTGCTCGGACCACTGTTCGGGGTTGTAGTCGCCCCCGAACAGCAGCCCCGGTACCCGCGTCAGGCCCATCGCCGCCCCCTCTCCAGCCGCTTTGGCATTTTGTATTCAGAATGCATAGTGCAGTACTCTGTCCGTGGTCAAGGGTTGTGTCGGAGAATCAGAGCTGGGGGAGTGCGATGGCGATCGAGCGCCGTCCGTTGCGCGAGCAGATCCGCGACGAGCTGATGGAGCGGCTCACCCGCGGTGAGTTCGCCGCGGGCACCGACGTCAACGAGGCGGTTCTGGCGGCCGAGCTGGGCGTCAGCCGCACCCCGCTGCGCGAGGCACTGATCACGTTGGCGGGCGAGGGCGTCCTGGAGAGCAGCCAGGGCCGCGGTTTCCGCTTCGCGCCCGTCAGCCGCAAGGAGTTCCGCGAGCTGGTCGCGATCGTCGCGGCGCTGGAGTCCCTGGCGCTGGAGTCCTCCGATCCGGTGCACCTGCGGAAGATCGCCCCGGAGCTGCTGCGGATGGCCCAGGGGTTCCCCGACGCGGTGGCCGAGCACGCGACGGTCGACCGGCGCGACGACGAGTGGCACGGCCTGCTGCTCAGCGGCTGCCCGAACGAGCGCCTTCTCGACCTGCTCGCCGGCGTCAAGGCCGGGATGCGGCGCTACGAGAACCTGGTCGTCGCCGAGGACGAGCCGGTGGCCCGCGAGTCCGAGGAACACTGCGAGATCGCCCGCCGGCTCCTGGACGAGGACCTCACCGGTGCCATCGAGGCGCTCAGGGCCAACTGGGTGGGCGGCATGGAGCGCATGCTCGCCCACATCCCGGCGGACTGACCGCTGATCGCCGGTCCGGGTCGCGGACGTGATTGGTTTCCCGGCCGTGGGGCAGGCGCGCAGGCGTACGGAATGTCCGAACCTGCCACGAATCGGAAGGAGACCGTTGTGAGCAAGGTGAAGGAATCCATCGAGGTGGACGTCCCGCTGCACAGCGCCTACAACCAGTGGACGCAGTTCGAGGACTTCCCGCAGTTCATGGACGGTGTGGAGGAGGTCCGCCAGACCGACGACCGGCACTGCCACTGGACGACGAAGGTCGGCGGTGCCCGCCGCGAGTTCGACACCGAGATCGTCGACCAGTTGCCCGACGAGCGGATCTCCTGGCGCACGGTGGGCGGAGACGTGGAGCAGATGGGTGTGGTCACGTTCCAGCGCCTCGACGAGTCCCGCACCCGGGTGAACCTGGCCATGGACTTCGAGCCGCACGGCATGGCGGAGAAGGCCGGAGCCCTGCTCGGCGTCCTCGACCGGCAGGTCAAGGGCGACCTGAGGCGGTTCAAGGGCTTCATCGAGGAACGGGGCCGCGAGAGCGGCGCCTGGCGCGGCCGGTTGGCACCGGAAGGCGGTCGGGCCACCCCGAGCACAGGCGGAACCGGCGGCCTCGGGGACGCGCCGACGCGCGAGCGGCCCCAGGCGCGGATGACCGGCGAGGGCGCGCCTCCCCTTCCCGAGGACCCGGACGACATGCGGCACGGCTGACACCTCGCCTGCCCCGGCGCCGAAGCCCGGCCGCCCGGCCGCCCGGCTGCCGAGCCCGGCTGTCCCGGTGCCGAGCCCGGCGCCGGGGCGGCAGCCCGCCATGTCGCCACGGACCACGCGGAAGGACTCGGAAGGACAGGTGAACCATGACCGAGTACGGCTACTTCCTCTCCTGCGAGGAGTTCACGCCCGACCAGTTGCTCGACCAGGCCCGGCGTGCCGCGGACGCCGGATTCACCCGCCTGGCGATCTCGGACCACTTCCACCCCTGGAACGACGCGCAGGGCAACAGCCCGTTCGTCTGGTCGATGATCGGCGCGCTCTCCCGGACCGTCGACCTACCCGTCACCACCCTCGTCACCTGCCCGACGGTCCGCCTGCACCCGGCGGTCACGGCCCAGGCCGCCGCCACCTCCGGCGTCCTGCTGGACGGACGCTTCACGCTGGGCGTCGGCACCGGCGAGGCGCTCAACGAGCATGTGCACGGCGACCGCTGGCCGTCGTTCGACGAACGCGCCGAGATGCTGGCCGAAGCCGTGGAGGTGATGCGGGAGCTGTTCACCGGCCGCCAGGTCTCCCACCGCGGCAGGTACTACACCGTCGACAACGCCCGCCTCTACACCGTCCCCGACCGGCCGCCGCCGATCTACGTGTCCGGGTTCGGTCCGGGCGCGGCGGCCCTGGCCGGCCGGATCGGCGACGGCTTCGTCACCATGACCCCCGACCGCGACCTGGTCGGCGAGTTCCACTCGGCCGGCGGCGCCGGCAAGCCGGTGATCGGCGGGGTGAAGGTCTGCTGGAGCGACGACCGGGACAAGGCCGTCGACCTGGTCCACCGGCTCTGGTCCACCGAGCTGCTGCCGGGCGAGCTCGCCCAGCTCCTCCCCACCCCGACGCACTTCGAGCAGGCCTGCGAACTGGTCACGCCGGAGATGGTCGGCACGACGGTGACCTGCGGCAATGACACCGAGGAGCACATCGCGACGCTGCGCTCCTACGTCGAGGCCGGCTTCGACGAGGTGTACGTCGGCCAGATCGGCCCCGACAACGAGGCCTTCTTCGACCACTACCGCAGCGCGGTGCTGCCGGCGGCGATCGGTTGAGCCCCCGGGCGGGCCCGTCCGCGACCGCCGTCCGCGCTCCCGGGCGCCGGCGGCGGCCGTGGACGGGCCCGCCCGCACGACGTGATCGGGCAACCGGTCGCGGCCCGGGCGCGCCGGCGGGCGGCAGGTGCTAAGGAGAGGACATGACCCTCTCGCACCCCGCCGACCGGGGCGAAGGCGAGCGCGGCCGCTTCGAGCGGCTTGCCGAAACCGCCTCCAACCTCACCAGTTCCCCGGCGTTCTCGCTGTTCTGCGTCCTCCTGGTGGCCGCCTTCGTCGCCGTCCACGCGGTCGGCCTGTCGACGGAATGGCAGATCCTCGTGGGGGACACCATGACCGCGATCACCCTGCTCCTGCTGGCGCTGCTCAAGAACGCCGAGCGGCGAGCGGAGCACGCCATCCAGCGCAAGCTGGACGCGATCGCCGCCGCCCTCCTCGAAGCCCACGAAGGCCACGAGGGCGACGCCCACCAGGAGTTGCGCAGGGCGATCCGGATGGAGGAGCGCCTCTGACGAGGCCCGGCCCGGGCGGTGGTCCCTCCCGGGCCTCGGCGTCGCGGCCGCCCCGCGCCGGCTCGAAGGCGTACCGCCGGCTGCCGGCCACCGTCGGCCCGGGCCGACGGGCGACCCACGGGCGTGGTTGCGCCCGGCCCGCCGACCCGGTCCGCCGAGGGGCCCGCGCGGGAACGGGGTGGACGGCGCTCAGCCCGGGCGCCGGCCGCCGCCGTCGCGTCGGCGCGGTCGGACCCCCGGCGCCGTGGGGTCGGGGGGCCGGTCGGCCCGGTCCCGCAGCTCGCTGATCACCGCCCACGCCACCGACACCACCGGCACCGCCAGTACGGCGCCCAGGATGCCGCCGAGGACGGCGCCGCCGGTCACCGACAGGGCGACCGCGACCGGATGGATCCGCACCGACCACCCCAGGACCAGCGGGTGCAGCAGATGGCCCTCGATCTGGCCGATCACCACGATCAGCGCCAGCACCAGCAGGGCGACGACCGGTCCGCGCGCCGCCAGGGCGACCAGCGAGGCGATGGCCAGCGCGATCGGGGAGCCGATCAGCGGGACGAGCGCGGCGACGAACTCCAGCAGCACCAGCGGCAGGACCAACGGCACCCGCAGGACCGCCAGGGCGATGCCGACCAGCGCGGCGTTGGTCGCCGCCACGATGAGGACGCCTCGGGTGTAGCCCGCGAAGGTCTGCCACGCGGCGCGGCCCGCCCGGCCCCAGAGCGGCCGGGCCCGGGCTGGCAGCTGTCGCTGCGCCCATTGCCACATCCGGTCGCCGGAGTGCAGGAAGAACACCGAGCAGAACACCGCGAGCGCCATCGCGGTGACCACCTCGACGACCCGGCCCGCACTGCTGATCGCGGTACTGACCAGCACCGACCGGTGATCGGCGATGTACGCGCCGAGCTTGGCGCGCAGATCGGTGACCGTCCCGGCGCGGAGGTGGAAGGGCGCGCCGGTGAGCCAGTGGTCGATGCGCGCCAGGCCGCCGTGCAACTCGCCGCCGAGGCGGCCCCACTCCCCGGCGACGGTGGTGGCGATCAGCCACAGCACGCCGGCGACCAGGGCCGTCGCGGTGAGCAGGGCGAGCAGGACGGCGAGCGGGCGCGGCATCGCCCGGGCCAGCAGGTCGACCGCCGGCCGCAGTACGGAGGTGAGGACCAGGGCCAGGAACAGCGCGACGACCGGCAGTTCGAGTCGGGCAAGAACCACGACGGTCAGATAGGCGGCCACGCCGAGCAGAAGCAGCCGCCAGGTGTACCCGGCGATCGTCCGCAGGCCCGCGGGGATGTGGTCCGCGGCCGGCGCCGGGCGGGGCCGCGACACCGGGACACGTGGTCGGGGCCGGCCGGGCGGCCGGAGCCGTCGGAGCCGCCGGGCCGGTCCGTCGCTGTTCATTCGCACAGGCCGCCTTTCCGGGATCCGGGGCTCTCGCGCCGGCCCCGACCGCAGGCCGGTCAGCCGGGGCGGTCCGGGAACGCGCGCCGCCCTCGCGTCGGCGCCCCGCCGCCACGCCTGCGGCCACTCACGGGACGCGGGCGCAGACCGGCCGGCGCGCGTTGCCGCTCAGGTCACGGGCTCGGGGGCGGGCGGCCCCGGCAGGGGGCCCGGCCGAGGCCCCCGGTCGGGCCCGGGGGCGGGGGGCGGCGGGGGATCGGGTTCGGGCTGCGGCGGGGCCGGCGGCACGGGGTCGGGGCCGCCCGGTCCGGGTACGGGCCCCGGCAACGGGCCGGGCCCCGGCCCCGGGCCAGGGGAGGGCACGGGACTGGGTGGGACCGGATCATTGGGAGGTGTACCCATGGCAGGCTCCTGGTTCGGGGATCAGCCTTCCGGGAGGTGCCTGACACCCGCCGCCCTGGGTGGCGGTCAGTCGTTCGCCCTGTTCGGGAGGCGGAACGAGAACCGGCGCACCCTCGGGAGAGCATCGACCTCCTCGGTCGCTACGCCTGCCCAGGTCGCCCACGGATATGCGCCACCGCCCACCGGAATGCGGACCGGTTCGCCGCGCCCGGTGCTACGGCCGAACCATCGGGCGCCGGCCGGGACGCACCACGGTGCCTCCGGCGGGTGCCGCCGGTGCCGCCGGTGCTGCGTTATCAGCGTTCGGCGTGGTGACCGGACCGTTGCGGAAGGGTCCGGCCCGGCTCCGGGCGGTGCTCCTGTCCGTCGCCCTCCCGGCCTCCGTCACCGTTCCCGCGCAGGGTCCGGCCCGGCTCCGGTCGGTGCTCGTGCCCGTTGCCCTCCCGGGCTCCGTCACCGTTCCCGCCGGGGCTCTCGGCGCCGTGGGTGTCGGGCGGGGACAGCAGATCGAGGAGCGCGGCGACGCTGAGCCCGGACTCCGCCGGGTGCCTGAGCCAGGTGTCGGAGGTGATGCGGTAACGGTTGCGGCGCCCGATACGGGAACGGGTGAGATAACCGGCCTGTTCGAGGTCGGTCACGATGGCTTGGACGGCACGCTCGGTGAGCTGGACCTCTACCGCGACGTCCCGCAGACGCACGCGGGGGTCACGGGCGATCGCGGCGAGCACCCGGGCGTGGTTGGTGACGAACGTCCAGCCCGTTCGCGCGGATTCTTCGAGGGCCATGTCTCCATCGTAGGAGTGCTGATTCCCTTCTCGCCACAGGCGAATCCGTATTCAGGCATCTGGTGACGTGAAACGCGATCCGAGCGACTGTGGAGGGGTGTCCTCGCTCGGTGCACCACCGCCGGGGGTGCGCCATGGACGCCGTCCGCCGTGGCGCCGAGGCCGGGTCGCTCCTCGAAGCCGTGCCGGCGCCCCGGTCCGGCCGGGTGGCTCCGTCGTAGGATCCAGCCTTCAAGCTTCCCCATATACGCATTTCTGTTCACGTATCGCTTGACGCGAGAAGCATTGCGTACCACGCTGAAGAGGTCCACCTTCACCGCTCGGAGGAGGAGGCCATGCCTGACGATCCGCGTATGAGGAGTTCCGACGCCGTGCCCGCCGTGCCGCCTGGGACGGTGGACGGAAGCGGCCCGCTCGGCGGGCGGCGTCTCGCCGACGACCTGTGGGTGGACTCCGAAACCGCGCAGGACCGTGTCCGGGTGCGGGTGTCCGGCCAGATCGATCTGGATGTCGCCGGCCCTCTCTACGACACGTTCGAACGGGCCCTGCACGCCAGCAGCACCGGCGTCGACGTCGACCTGTCCGCCGTCACCTTCTGCAACAGCACCGGCCTCAACTCCCTGCTGTGCCTTCGACTGGCCGCCCTGCGCACCGGCCGCGACGTGGTCATCACCGAGGCCAGCGCCCAGGTGGGGCGGCTCCTCGCCATCACCGACACCCGGGAGCTGTTCGTCCCCGGCCCCGATGGCCGCTCAGGGCAACGGGGACCCGGCCACACGCCGTCGTGACCGTCATGGCCGTCATGACCCTCGTGATCACCGGGACCTCCGCCGTGGTGGCGCGGAGCGCGGTGGCCCGGCCGCTTCGACGCCCGGCCGGAGTCCTCCTGCCGTGGGGCCGCCCCTGCCGCCGTACGTCGGACCGCGACCGCGCCGGCGGCCACTGCGGGGGATCGCGGAGGTGTAACCGCTCCCGGGCTGGGCACCTGCCCGGCAAGGAGGATGCGAAGGGCAGGCCGAAGGCCGCCGGCCGGGTGCCGGGGCCGTGCCGCGGACTGCTGCCGCGGGGTTCGACTCGGCTCGCCCGCCACCCGATGGCGTCCTCCGGTGCCGAACGAGGGTCGCACGATGACTGTTCGCTATGAGGACGAGCCCCGGCCGGCCCGCGCGCAGCAGGTCAGACGGCTGGCGCTGTACGGCAGCCACGGTGCGGTACGTCGCAGCCGGGAGTTCACCCGCGGGGCGCTGACCGACTGGGCGTGGCTGCCGGCCCCCGACGAGGAGCGGCGGGCCGTCGCCCAGGACGTCCTGGTGATGGTCTCCGAGCTGGTCACCAACGCCTGTCTGCACGCCTCGGGCGGACCGCGGGAACTGCGCCTGGGCTGGGACGGCGTGCTGCTGCGGGTGGAGGTCGTGGACCTGAGTCCGGTGGCGCCCGTCCTTCGCCGGCCGGCTCACCCGGGGCGCCCGGGCGGGTACGGCCTGCGGGTGGTGGACCGGCTCGCCCGGGCCTGGGGTTCGCTGCCGGAGGGCGAGGGCAAGGCGGTCTGGCTGGAGGTGCTCACACCGCCTGCCCGCCGTGCCTGGTCCTGAGGCCCGCCAGGCCCCGTGGCCGTACCGGCCGCGCTGACGCGCCGGGCCCCATCGGCGTCGTTCGTGCCGGGCGTCCGATCCGGTGGACGAAGAACGAACCGGGAGATGGATGAATCAATCGGTCGATATCGGGTACCACGCAGAACGCGGCGACCGGGGCAGGTGCCGGTCGCACCCGCGCACCCCACCGGGGTGCCACGGGGACCGGGCCCGACGAAGCCGGGCAGATCCTCGGACCAGAGCGCGCACGTGCGCGCAGCAGGCGGCGAGCGCCGTCGGACCAGCTCGCTCGGCCCTGACACCCAGGAGAAGCGCCGTGTCCACCATCGTAGGAACCGGTCGGCAATGCGGCCGGACGGCCGCACCGCCGCCCGGCCTGCCCAGCCGCCCCAGCGCCGAGGAGCTGCGGGCGATGGGAAAGGTCGAGGCCCGCGCGATCAGCGATGCGCTGTTCGAGCGGCTGTCGACCCTGGAGCGCGAGAGCCACGCCTACAGCTACGTCCGCGGCACGATCATCGAACTCAACATGCCGCTGGTGCGCTTCATCGCCTCCCGCTTCCGGCACCGCTCGGAGGACATGGACGACATCCTCCAGGTCGGGACCATCGGACTGATCAAGGCCGTCGACGGCTACGATCCCGCGCGCGGGGCCGAGTTCGTCACGTACGCGATCCCCACCATCGCCGGGGAGATCAAGCGGTTCTTCCGTGACACCTCCTGGCCGGTGCGCGTGCCCCGCAGCATGCAGGAGCTCTACCTGACGGTCGTCCGCGGCTCGGACCGGCTGGAGCAGCGGCTGGGCCGCCTGCCCCGCTCCGAGGAACTCGCCGAGGATCTCGGGCTGACGGTCGACCAGGTCGTCGAGGGCCTGGTCGCCGGCCGGATCTACCGGCCCAACTCGTTGGACGCGCTGCGCGAGCAGGACACCGACGAGACCGGCAGCGCCCTCCTGGACAGGCTCGGCGCGGACGACCCGGACCTCGAACTCGTCGAGTTCCGCACCGCTGTGCGCCCGCTGCTGGGCAGGCTGCCCGAGCGTGAACAGATCGTGCTGAAGCTCCGCTTCTGGGAGGGCCGCACCCAGGCGGAGATCGCCGAGCGGATCGGGGTCTCCCAGATGCAGGTGTCCCGGGTCCTCGCCGCCGTCCTGGCCGGACTGCGCAAGCAACTGGAGGACTGCGACGCCCCTGGCCGGAGCCGAGGACCGGCCGACCCCGGCTAGCCGGGCGACTCCGGGGCGGCCGCTGCCGCAGCGGCGCCGGGCTGCTCCCCGGAGAGCCGGTAGCACCGGGTGGAACAGAACCGGTCGCGCCGTCTGACTCCCGGGTGCTGGTACGCGCGACCGCAGTGCACGCAGATCCGGGCGGCGGCCCCGGTGTCGTCGGGGTCGTCCTCACGGTCCAGGCCGAGCACCTGGAGCAGCGCCCGGCAGTCCTCCCGGTCCCGGGAGTGGGCGGCCACCACCAGCCTCGCCCGGGCTCGGACCGGCGCCGGCGCGACCGTGGCCACCGGCTCGATGATCTCTCCGAGCGTCGTCAGATCTCGGTCGGCACGCTGCTGCATGGGACTGCACCCCCTGGGACACCCGGGACGCGACGGAACCCTCCAGGGTACTGCGGTGTCAGTGGCCGGCGAGTTCGCCGCTGAGACTGCGGTGGATCTCGGCGCTGGGCTTGTCGAGACCGATGATCTCGACGGTCTTGCCGCGCTGCGCGTACCTCGCCTCGATCGCGTCGAGGGCGGCCACGGAGGAGGCGTCCCAGATGTGGGCCCGGCTCAGGTCGATGACGACCTCGTCCGGGTCGCTCCCGTAGTCGAACCGGCCGACCAGGTCGTTGCTGGAGGCGAAGAAGAGTTCCCCGGTCACGGAGTAGACCACCCGGCGGCCGTCGGGCTCGGTGACGGCGGCGATGTCCGCGCGGTGGGCGACGCGCCTGGCGAAGATCACCATGGCGGTGATCGAGCCGACGACGACGCCGACGGCGAGGTTGGAGGTGGCGACGACGAGGGCGACGGTGATCACCATGACGGCGATCTCCCCGGCCGGCATCCGCCGCAGGGTCTTCGGGGCGATCGAGTGCCAGTCGAACGTCGCGAAGCACACCATCACCATCACGGCGACCAGCGCGGCCATCGGGATGTCGGACACGACCGGGCCGAAGACGATGCACAGCACCATCAGGAACGCGCCGGCCAGGAAGGTGGAGAGCCGGGTACGGGCCCCGGACACCTTCACGTTGATCATGGTCTGCCCGATCATCGCGCAGCCGCCCATGCCACCGAAGAAGCCGGTGACGATGTTGGCGACACCCTGGCCGATCGACTCGCGAGTCTTGTCGGAGCGGGTGTCGGTGATGTCGTCGACCAGCTTGGCGGTCATCAGCGACTCCATCAGCCCCACCAGCGCCATCGCGAGGGCGTACGGGGCGATGATCGTCAGGGTGTGGAGCGTGAAGGGGACGTCCGGCAGCCCGGGCACGGGCAGTGCGGACGGCAGCTCGCCCTTGTCGCCCACGGTCGGTACCGCGAGGCCGGCCCCGACGGTGACGGCGGTGAGGATGACGATCGAGACCAGCGGCGCCGGGACGACGGTGGTGACCTTCGGGAAGAACACCATCAGGGCCAGCCCGGCCGCGATCAGCGGATACACCGGCCACGGCACGTGCGTCATCTCGGGGACCTGCGCCATGAAGACCAGGATCGCCAGGGCGTTGACGAAGCCGACCATCACCGAGCGCGGCACGAACCGGATCAGCTTCGCCACCCCGAGCGCGCCCAGGGCGATCTGGAAGACACCGGCCAGGATCACCGCCGCCACGAGCTGGCCGAAGCCGTGCTCGCGGTTCAGCGGCCCGATGACCAGCGCGACGGCGCCGGTCGCGGCCGAGATCATCGCCCGGCGGCCGCCGACGACCGAGATGACCACGGCCATCGTGAAGGAGGCGAACAGGCCGATTTTGGGAGGGACCCCGGCGATGATCGAGAACGAGATCGCCTCGGGGATCAGCGCGAGCGCGACCACGAGGCCGGCCAGCACCTCGGTGCGCCAGACCCTCCGGTCGTTCAGCCAGGTGGGACGGGCGCCACGCAGGCGCGCGACAACGGTGGGCGGGGGAGTCTGCACGAGGAGCGTGGACCTGTCGGGTTGGGGCGCGACCGGCAGGTGCGCGCGGGGACGGGGCGCGGAAGGCCGGCGGATTCCTCGCGGCGGCGCCATCGGCGCGGGAGCGTCATCGGCCCCGACACGACGGTCGGCCCGCGCGTGTCGCGCAGGCCGTGGGTGAGGCGGCGGACGACCGCCCCGCCCAGCGACTCTACCCCAACGTCAGATTCCGGAGATCTGGCGGTGTCGGTCGCCGTCGTTCGCCGCCCCCACCCGACGCCCCGCCCGACGCCCCGCCGGGTCCTGGCACGTCGACGTGGTCCGGCGTGACCGCCGCCCCCGGCCCGCGGAGCTCCCGGGCGGGGTCAGGACGCGGCACGGTGCGGGCGGCCGGCCTCTTCGAGGGCGAGTCGGAGTTCGTCGCGGGTCATGGTGGAGCGGTGGGGGATGTCGAGGTCGGTGGCGCGCTTGTAGAGCTCGGCCTTGGTGAGTTCGGAGAGCTGCTGGGCGTCCGGCTTCCCCGAGGTCTTGGCGGCGGTGCTCTTCCTGCCGCCGGTCTGCTTGGGGGTCCGGCCGGTACGGGCGGGCGTCGACCGGGAGCCGCTCTTCTTCCGACCGCCGGGACGTTCCGCGCGGGCGTCGTCGAGGCTGCGGCGCAGGGCGTCCATCAGGTCGATGACATTGGTGGCCTCGGGGGCGGGGCCGGAGACGGCGATCTCGCGGCCGGCGAGCTTGTCCTCGATGAGCTTCTTGACCTGGTCCTCGTAGGTGTCGTGCCAGTCCTCGGGGGTCCAGTCGACCGCGAGCATGCCGATCAGCCGTTCGGCGGTCCTGACCTCCTGGGCCGACAGCTCCACCTTCTCGGGAAGGTCGTCGATCTCGCTGCGGGGGTTGCGGACCTCGTCGGCGAAATGCATGGTGTGCAGCTCCAGCAGGCCGTTCTCGGAGCGGACGGCGGTCAGGTACTCCTTGCCGCGCATCGCGAACATGGCCAGCCCGGCCTTCCCGGAGTGGTCGAGGGCCTCGACGAGCAGGGCGTAGACCTTGGCGTACTCCGCCCCCTTCGGGCCCAGGTAGTAGGTCTTGTCGAAGAAGATCGGGTCCACGTCGGCGAGGTCGACGAAGCCGGCGATGTCGATGGTGCGGGAGCGCCCGGGGGAGAGCTGCTCCAGCTCCTCCGGTTCCACGACCACGTACTCGCCCTCGGCGACCGGATAGCCCTTCACGATCTCCTGGTAGTCCACTTCCTTGCCGGTCCGCTCGTTGACACGCTTGTTGCGGACCCGGTCGGAGGTGCCCCGCTGGAGCTGGTGGAAGCGCACGTCGTGGGACTGCGTCGCCGTGTACAGGGCGACGGGTACGGTGACCAGGCCGAAGGTGAGCACCCCGGTCCACACGGGTCTGGCCATGACGGCCTCCTTCCCGAACCAGGCCGGTCCGTCGCCGGTCGCGCGGCCGGCTGCACCGCTGGTCGCCCCGCCGGCGTCGCCGCTGGAGGGGCGCTCCGCACGCGGTGGCGGGCCGACCGGCGCCGCCGGGTCTCTCCGCTCGGAGGGGACGGACACGCCCTGTCCGGAGCCTGGCCGGTCACCCACCTGTCCAAACCCCGGCGACGCGGGTGTGACAGGTGGTGCTCAGCCGGGCCCGCCACCGTGGTCGCCGCCGTTCCGCACGGCACCGGCCGGTCGGGCAACTGGCCTGACCGGCCGGTGTCGGACGCCCGTCCCGCGATGCCGGGTACCGCGGGTCGAGCGGTCCGATTCCCGATGCCGAGGGTCGAGCGGTCCCGGGGGTGCCCGTCGTGCCCGCGGCTAGAGCGCCGTGCGGGCCAGCCAGTGGTCCAGGAGCGCGCGGTCGCCCGTCACGGTCACCCGGTGGTCGTCCGGCGGGACGCGGCGGGCGACCACCAGCATCAGGTCGGCCACCGCCCCCGTCACCACCACATCGGCCTCGACCGGGCCGCGCTCCCACCGCGGCGCCTCGGGCGTTCTGGTGATCACCCAGCCCGTCGCGCTGTTTGGCGTGGTGCCCGGCACGGTGCCCGGCCGGAACCCGATCCGCTCGCCCCGGCCGCGCAGCTCGGCGAGCGCCGGCCTGGCCGCCGCCAAGGCCGGGGTGGACAGCAACTCCAGGCTCTCGCCGATCACGTCGGCCGCCAGATCCTCGGCGATCTCGAACACGGTGCCCGTCGCGAGCGCCGCGTCGTAGTGGTGGACGCAGGTGTCGCTCAGCATCCTGCGCAGGAAGAAGGCCGCCGGTCGCGGCCCCAGGAACGTGCGGATCCCGGTGTCCGCGCCGGTCTCCCCGATCGCGCGGATCAGCTCCTCCGCGCCCTCGCGCAGCCACCGGTCCCAGCCGTCCGGGGCACCGGGCACGGCCTGCCACGGGTCGGGTACGGGCACCTGCTCGCCTGCGCGCACGAGCTCGGCCGCCCACCGGAGCTCCTGTCCGACGTGCCCGACGAGGGTGCGCAGCGGCCACTGCGGGCAGCTGGGCACCAGGCTGTCCGGGTCCCGGCCGGCGACCGCGCGGGCGAACCGCGTGGTCTGATCCCGCAGGCCCTCCACGAGCCGTGCGGTGTCCGTAGTCGATGTCCTCACGAAAGCTCCTCTCCGGGGTCTCGCGGGTACCGTAGAACCTCCAGCCTGGTGGAGGTTCAAGTGCCTTTGCTCGACGAGACGCTCGGGATCGGGGAGCTGGCGCGGCTGACCGGTGTGCCGGTGCGGACCGTTCGCTTCTACTGCGACGAGGGCATCGTCGACTCGATGCGCAGCACGGGCGGGCACCGCAGGTTCGACCGGGCGGCCGTGGAGCGGCTCGGCCTGGTCAGACGGCTGCGCGGGCTCGGCCTCGGGCTGCCCGCGGTCAGGCAGGTGCTCGCCGGCGAACGTTCGGTGGCCGAGGTCGTCGCGGCCGAGCGGGCCGCGCTCGACGTGCGGCTCGCGGACCTCTCGTGGCGACGGGCCTCGCTGCGCGCGGTCGAGGAGGCCGGACCGGCGGACCGGGCGGCCCGGCTGGCGCTGCTGGCCGCCGTGCAGGACGGGGGTGCCGCCCGTGACGCGCTGATCGACTTCTGGCGGCGCACGATGGTGGCCCCGGTGTCCGAGGCGATGCTCGCCGCGTTCGTGACCACGGCCGTGCCGGATCCGCCCGCCGACCCGACGCCGCCGCAGGTGGTGGCGTTCGCCGAGCTGTTCGCCCTGGCCGGCGACCGGGAACTGACCCGAAGTCTGCTGGCGATGGCGCGGGCCAACGCGGAACTGGTCACCGACGAGGCCGAGTTGCTGAACGGGATCGGCGAGGCGTGCGCGTTGGCACAGCCGGCGGTGCGGGCGGGCGAGCCGCCCCGCGCGGGACCCGAACTCGACCGGTTCGTCGCGGCACACGCCTCCGTGCGCGGCGGCGGCGACACCCCTCGGTTCAGGCGCCGGCTGCTGGCCCACCTGGCGGCCGACCGCGACCCGAGGATGCGCCGCTACTGGCGACTCGTGGCCGAGGCCGGCGGCGACCAGGCCACGATCGGCGCGTCCCACCTGTGGCTGACCGACGCTCTCGAACGGACCGCACGGCCGGGCGGCGCGGCCGCTGAGCGGTCCGGCGCCGTCCTGCCACCGGCAGCCCGCGGGCGGTGCCGCCCGCGGACCTTGAGGTCCTCAGACCTTCAGGCCGTGGCGGGTGATGTACCAGTAGTGGAAGCCGAACAGCGCGCCCAGGACGGCCGGCCACTGGAGGCTGGTCACCAGCGGGACCGCGTCGATCGGGAGCGTCTGGGCGAGGACCACCCTGATCACGGCGTCCGCGGTGAACCCGGCGCCCCAGACGGCGGTGAGCACACGGATGTGCCGGCGGAATTCGGCCTCGTGGTCCCAGCGGTCCGCCCACTCCCGCGCGCCCTCCTCGCCGACCTTCGAGGCGACGACCGACCGTCCGGCGCTGAGCATGAACGGCCGCCGGGTGGCCAGGGTGCCGAGCACCCACAGGCCCACTACGCCGAACAGCCAACTGTCCCGGACGAGCAGGGTCCTCGGGTCTCCGGTGACCATTGACACCAGGGCGCCGACGACCAGGAGCGTCAGGGTGAACACCGGCATCGCCTCCACCCTGCGGCGCCTCACCATCCCGTACCCGATCCACGGGGCCAGCAGCAGCCCGCTGACGGCCAGGGCGGCCCACTGGCTCGCCCCCAGGCCTTTCAGCAGGTAGTAGCCGCCGAGCGGCAGCGCCAGTTCGAGGACGAGCCCCCGGGCCAGGGCCAGGCGCCCGGCGCGGGTGTTCGTCGGCTCCGCCGGTGCCTGCGTCGGTGTCGGCGCAGAGTCGGGTGTCGCGGTGTCCTTCACGATGTCCCCCTCGGTGTTACGCACTTCGTGTTCCCCCACGGTCGCTTCGTGTTCCGTGATGATCGTGAGCCCGTGCCGCGGTGCTCGGCCGTGTCGCGCGGGCGGGCCGCTACGGTGTTCGGCGGGTGGCCCGGTCGAAGATGTCGGCCAGCTCGCGCCCGCAGGCGACCACGTCCAGGCCCGGTTCGGCGACCGAGCGCAGTACCACCCCGTCGATGGCTCCGCGCATCGCGGTGACCATCACGTGGACGTCGAACTCCCGGAACTCCCCGGCGGCCTGCGCGTCACGCATGCGCTGCTCCTGCACATCCATGATCGACCTCAGGGAGTCCGCGAACCCGACGCGGTGCGGATCGTCCCCCTTGAGGTTGGTGACGACCTCGGTCAGTGCCGGCAGGTGGTCGGGGTGGGCCGCCAGGAGCTCGACGTTCGACTCGATGTAGGCCCGCAGCCTGCCCGAGTAGCCCTCGGCGGCGGTGATCCGGGGCAGCATGAACGCCTCGGACACCCGCATCACTTCGGCGACCACCTCGTGCATCAGGTCGTCCTTGCCGGAGAAGTGGTACGAGATCATCCCGGTGCTGCTCAGCCCGGCCTGTTTCGCGATCTTCGCGAACGACGTCTTCGCGTACCCGGCGTCCGCGAGCACCACGATGGCGGCC
The DNA here is from genome assembly GCF_040655255.1 of Kitasatospora sp. NPDC050463. NCBI lineage: Bacteria > Bacillati > Actinomycetota > Actinomycetes > Kitasatosporales > Streptomycetaceae > Kitasatospora > Kitasatospora sp. NPDC050463. The sequence goes on along the minus strand of NZ_JBFAJO010000010.1, from coordinate 15,688 downwards.
TGGACGATCTGGGTGCGTCGCGCCGACTCGGTGAAGGTCCGTCCGGACCTGGAGCCACTTTGCTCGCTCGCACTGTTCTTTGCTTGCATGAGCAAAACCTTAGGGGTTCTTGCTCGGCTGAGCAAGGCGTGGGTGTCACGTGTCGCTCGGATTTCCCCACCCTTGCCGTGGAAGCGGTTTCGGTGGTCGGCGGGCTCTTCGGGAGTGAATGGCCGGAAGGCCTGCGAGGAGGCGCTATGTCCAGTGCATGTGAAGAATCTCGACAGGGTTCGCCCGGCTCCGTCCGTACGGAGCACCCCTTGGTGACCAGGCGTCTGCACGAGGCCGTCGCGCTGTCCGCCGCTCTGCTGTTGCTGGCTCTGACGGTCGCCGTCGTTCTGTTCGTCGCCCGGATCGGTCAGGCCGTGGAGCAGTCCCGGTCCCCGGACTGCCTGGGGCTCGTGGTCGACGGCGCGAGGGCGGGGGTGGCGGGGAGCGGCGACCAGGCTCCGCGGTTCGGCATCTGAGGATCGGCACTGACGCGGGGGGAGCACCTCCCCGGCGGGTCGAGGGCGGCCCCGGGTCCGCCGGGTCCGGCCGAACGCCGGAAGGCTCGCACGGAGATCCGTGAGAGCCTTCCCCGTTTCCCGGGAGCGGCGGGTGGCGATCCTCGTCCCGTCCCGACCGGTCACGGCGAGCCCCGGTGGGGCCCGACGCCTGATGGCCCCGCGCGGGCGGGTGGTCGATAGGTCGGGGCACCGGTGTGCGCAATCCATGCTCTGCGGAGGGATTTTCACGATGGTCGACCAGGCTGCTCATCAGCTGTTCTCGTACGGGACGCTGCAGCTCCCCGAAGTCCAGCTGGCCCGGTTCGGCCGGCTCCTGGAGGCACGTCCCGACGCGCTCCCGGGCTTTCGCCTGACCTGGATCGCGATCACCGACCCGGAGGTGATCGCGGCCAGTGGCACCGATCGTCACCCCCTCGTGGTCGCCTCCTCCGACGACGCTGACGCGGTGGAGGGCAGCGTCTTCGCCATCACCGACGGCGAACTGGCCGCCGCGGACGACTACGAGGTCGACGACTACGTCAGGACCGAGGTCGTCCTGCGCTCGGGTGCCAAGTCCTGGGCCTACCTCGCCGCGAGCACGCAGGACGGCGCGGCGGCCTAGCCGAGACGGTGCGATGCGGTGTCGGGATCACCGGGGTGCCCCGACACGGCCCGGCACCGCCCGCCCCCGAACCGTCGATGGCCGAGAGGATCCGGTCGTCGTCGATCGTTCGTCCGTCGAAGCGGAGGGTGCCGTCGATGTCGACGACCACGGTGCGGGCGCCGGGGTTGAGCACGATCGGACCGGCTCCGACCAGGTCGGCGGCGGGTCGCCGCGCAACCCGCGTCGGCGGCGCAGCCCGCATCGACGCCGCGGCGCCGGAGGCCGCCGCTCACACCCGTCGCGAGCAGGCCGTGCGATCCGGTTAACCCCCCGAGCCATGTGCCGTGACGGCGCGGAAATGCGGCCTTCCTAGGGTCACGATCGTGGGACCTTCCCACGGCGTGATCCCTGCGGAGGGAGTCCCGGTGACGATGCCGGCCTCGAAGGCGGACAGTGTGCGGACGGTCTGCTCGTACTGCGGCGTCGGCTGCGGCATCGTGCTCGACATCGGCCGGGACGCCGCCACCGGCCGGCGCACCGCCCGCAAGGTGTCGGGGGACCGGGACCACCCGACCAACGCCGGGCGGCTCTGCACCAAGGGTGCGACCAGCGTCGAGATGATGGCCGCCCCCGGCCGGGCCACCACGGCGCTGGTCCGCACCGAGCGCGGCGCCGAGCCCGCCGAGGTGGACGTGGACGCGGCGATCACGGCGGTCGCCGGACGCCTGCGGGCGATCCTGGACGAGCACGGTCCCGACGCGCTCTCCTTCTACGTGTCCGGGCAGATGTCCCTGGAGGCGCAGTACCTGGCGAACAAGCTCGCCAAGGGGTTCGTGCGCACCAACCGGATCGAGTCGAACTCCCGCCTGTGCATGGCCTCCGCCGGCTCCGGCTACAAGCTGTCGCTGGGCGCGGACGGGCCGCCCGGCTCCTACCGGGACTTCGACCACGCGGACGCGTTCCTCGTCATCGGTGCGAACATGGCCGACTGCCACCCGATCCTGTTCCTGCGCATGATGGACCGGGTGAGGGCCGCCGGTGCGAAGCTCATCGTCGTCGACCCGCGGCGCACCGCCACCGCCGCGAAAGCCGACCTGTTCCTGCAGATCAGACCGGGTACCGACCTCGCGCTGCTGAACGGCCTGCTGCACCTGCTGGTGGAGAACGGCCACACCGACGAGGCGTTCATCGCGGAGTTCACCGACGGGTGGGAGGAGATGCCCTCCTTCCTGGCGGACTACCCGCCCGCGAGGGTGGCCGCGATCACCGGGATACCGGAGGCGGACATCCGGCAGGCCGCGCGGTGGATCGGCGAGGCGGGCGAGTGGATGAGCTGCTGGACGATGGGCCTCAACCAGTCCACCCACGGCACCTGGAACACCAACGCGCTGGTCAACCTGCACCTGGCCACCGGCGCGATCTGCCGCCCCGGCTCCGGCCCGTTCTCGCTCACCGGCCAGCCCAACGCGATGGGCGGCCGCGAGATGGGCTACCTGGGGCCGGGCCTGCCCGGCCAGCGCTCCGTCCTGGTGGACGCGGAGCGCGCCTTCGTCGAGGAGCTCTGGGGCGTCGAGCCGGGCACGCTGCGGACCGAGGTCGGGCGCGGCACGGTGGAGATGTTCGAGCAGATGGCCGCCGGCGAGATCAAGGCCTGCTGGATCATCTGCACCAACCCGGTCGCCTCCGTCGCCAACCGCAGGACCGTCATCGCCGCCCTGGAGGCCGCCGAACTGGTCATCACCCAGGACGTGTTCACGGAGACCGAGACCAATGCGTACGCCGACGTGATGCTGCCCGCCACGCTGTGGGCCGAGTCCGACGGCGTCATGATCAACTCGGAGCGGAACCTCACCCTCGTCCAGGGTGTCCTCGACCCGCCCGGTCAGTCCCTGCCCGACTGGCAGCTGATCGCCCGCGTCGCCTGTGAGATGGGCTTCGCCGACGCGTTCAGCTACGCGAGCGCCGAGGACGTCTTCGAGGAGCTCAAGCGGGCCTGGAACCCGGCCACCGGCTGGGACCTGCGCGGCGTCGGCTACCAGCGGCTGCGCGAGACCCCCGTGCAGTGGCCGGCGCCGTCCCCGGACGGCCCCGACCGCAACCCGATCCGCTACCTCAACGACGGCGTCAGCCAGACCCTGCTGGAGCGCGCGGACGGGACGCGGCCCCGGCTCGCCTTCCCCACCGCCACCGGCCGCGCCCGATTCCTCGGCCGGCCGCACCTGCCCGCCGCCGAACTCCCCGACGACGACCACCCGTTCGTCCTCAACACGGGCCGCCTCCCGCACCAGTGGCACACCCTCACCCGGACCGGCAAGGTCGCCAAGCTCAACAGGCTCGACCCCGGCCCCTTCGTCGAACTCCACCCCGAGGACGCCGCCGCCCTGAACGCCAAGGACGGCGACCGCATCGAGGTCGCCTCCCGCCGCGGCCGTGCCGTGCTGCCCGCCGTCGTCACCGACCGTGTCCGTCCGGGGAACTGCTTCGCGCCGTTCCACTGGAACGACCTCTTCGGCGAGTACCTCGGCATCAACGCCGTCACCAACGACGCCGTCGATCCGATCTCCTACCAGCCGGAGTTCAAGGCCTGCGCCGTGGCGCTGCGCGTGGTGCCCGCCCCGACACCCGAGCAGGACCCGGCCGTGCCGGTCGACGCCGGGCCCGCCGGCCCGGCGCGGCAGCCGCAGGACCCGCCCGTCCCTCTGACCGCCGAGGCCGGGGGCCCGGGCGCGGCAGGCGGCGTGCCCGGGGCCGTCTCCGCGCTGGCCGCGCTGTTCGGCATCGCCGACCTGACACCGCCGGTCCTCGCCGAACCGGAGCGCCGCTACCTGTCCGGGTACCTGCGCGGGTACGCCGCCGGCGGGGCCGCGGCCCCGCCCGGCGAGGTGCCGGTGCTGCCCGCGGGTGCGCCGTTCGCCCCGGGGACGGCGCTCTGGGTGGACGGCGTGCTGGCCGGCATGTTCTCCCGGACCGCCGCTCCCGCCGCTCCCACCGCTCCCGCCGCCCCCACTGCTCCCGCCGCCCCGGGCGGGGCCGCCGGCTCCGCCGGCACCGGACCCGCCCCGGGCCGGGAACTGCTCCTCCTGTGGGCCTCACAGACGGGTACCGCCGAGGAGTTCGCCGCCACCGCGGCGGCCCGCCTGGCCGAAGTGGGCCGGGCCGTCACCCCGCTCGCCATGGCCGACACCACCCCCGGGCGGCTCACCGCCGGGACCGACCTGCTGATCGTCACCAGCACCTTCGGCGACGGCGAGGCGCCCGACAACGGCGCCGACTTCTGGGAGTGCCTCAGCGCCTCGGACGCCCCGCGACTGGAGGGCGTGCGCTACTCCGTCCTCGCCTTCGGCGACACCAGCTACGGGGACTTCTGCGGTCACGGCCGCCGCCTGGACGAACGCCTCGCGGAACTCGGCGCGACCCGCCTGCACCCCCGTGCCGACTGCGAAGCCGGCGAGGACGGGCCCGCCGGGCAGTGGCTCGACCAGGTCACCGGCGCGCTCACCGCGCCGGCCGAACAGCCACTCGCGCCGGCCGAACATCCGCCCGCCCCGCCCGCGTCGCCCGCCGTCCCGGCCGCCGGAGCGATGGCGCCCTCCGCCGTCCCGGTGCCCGCCGTACTCGCCACACCCCGGCCCGCCACCCCGGCCGGCTACACCAAGGCGTCCCCCTTCGCGACCCTCCTGGTCGGCAACCGGCTGCTCAGCCTGCCCGGATCGCAGAAGGAGATACGGCAGTTCGCCTTCGACACCCGCGGTGGCGAACTCGGCTACGAGGCCGGTGACGCCCTCGGCGTGTGGCCGGCCAACGGCTCGGGACTCGTCGCCGAATGGCTGGCCCTGACGGGCCTCGACCCCGAGGAGAAGGTCTGCCTGCCCGACAGCGGTGACCTCCCCCTCGTCGAGGCCCTGCGGACCCGCCTCGACATCGCCCGCATCACCCCCGACCTGCTCGGGTTCGTCGCCGATCGCACCGGTGACCGCTCCCTGAAACGGCTGCTGCGCCCCGACAACAAGGGCGAGCTGGCGAAGTGGAGTTGGGGCCGGCAGGCCGCCGACGTGGTCGGGGCCTTCCCCGTCCGGGCCTCGGCCACCGAATGGGCCGCCGTGCTCAAGCGGCTCCAGCCCCGCCTCTACTCCATCTCCTCCAGCCCGCTGGCCCACCCCGACGAGGTCCGCCTCACGGTGTCCGTGGTCCGCTACACCAACGACCTCGGCCGCGACCGCAAGGGCGTCTGCTCCACGTATCTGGCCGACTGCGCCGACGACGGCCCGGTGCAGGTGTTCGTCCAGCGCTCCCCGCACTTCCGCCCGCCCGCCGGCCCGGCCACCCCGATGATCATGGTGGGGCCAGGCACCGGCGTCGCGCCGTTCCTCGGCTTCCTGGAGGACCGGCAGGCCCGCGGCCACACCGGCCCCAACTGGCTGTTCTTCGGCGAGCAGCGCGAAGCCACCGACTTCTACTACCGGGAGGAGCTGGAGGCCTTCCGTGTCTCCGGCCACCTGAACCGCCTCGACGTCGCCTTCTCGCGCGACCAGCGCAACAAGATCTACGTCCAGGACCGGATGCGCGAACACGGCCCGCGTCTGTGGCGCTGGCTCCAGGACGGTGCCCACGTCTACGTCTGCGGGGACGCGGGCCGAATGGCCAAGGACGTCGACCGGGCCCTTCGGGAGATCGTCGCCGCCCACGGAGGCATGGACGAGGACTCGGCCGCCGCGTACGTCCGGCAGCTGGCGGGCGACAAGCGTTACGTCCGGGACGTCTACTGAGCAGCGACGACGGGCACACCGGTCACGCCGTGAAGTGACCCGGCGTCACCCGCCCGGCGCTCCAGGGTGCATGAGGGCGAGGGGGCCCGGGCCAGGCCCGCCGACCGCCCACTCCGGTCGCGGTCATGCCCGTACGATCGACGGCTATGGCCGATCTCTACCCTCCCACCAGTCCCTACGACAGCGGTTTCCTCGACACCGGGGACGGCAACCGCATCTACTACGAACAGCTCGGCAACCCCGACGGCAAGCCCGCCCTGTCCGTCCACGGCGGCCCGGGCGCGGGCGCGTCGCGGCAGCCGGCCAGGGCCTGGGACCCGGAGTGCTACCGCTTGATCCGCTTCGACCAGCGCAACTGCGGTCGCAGCACCCCGCACGCCGCCGATCCGGCGGCGGACATGAGCCTGAACACCACGCAGCACCTGATCACCGACATGGAGCGGCTGCGCGAACACCTCGGCATCGAGCGGTGGTTGCTGGCCGGCGGCTCCTGGGGCTCGACGCTGATCCTGGCCTACGCGCAGCAGCACCCCGAGCGGGTCAGCGAGATATCCATCCAGGCCGTGACGATGACCCGCCCCTCCGAGACCTACTGGCTCTACCGGGGCGCCGCGCGGTTCTACCCCGAAGCGTGGGACCGGTTCCGCGCCGGTGTCCCCGAGGACGAGCGGGACGGCGACCTGCTCGCGGCCTACGCGCGGCTGATGGAGAACCCAGAGCGGGCGGTCCGGGCGAAGGCCGCAGCCGACTGGCTCGCCTGGGAGGACGCGGTCATCTCGAACGAGCCCAACGGCGTGCCCGGCATCTACAGCGACCGCGACGTCGACGAGCAGATCGCCTTCGTCCGGATCTGCGCCCACTACTTCAGCAACGGCGCCTGGCTGGAGGAGGACCAACTGCTGCGCGACGCCCACAGGCTGGCCGGGATCCCGGCGGTGCTGGTCCACGGCCGGCACGACATGGGCAGCCCGGTGGAGACGGCGTGGGAGCTGGCGAAGGTGTGGCCGGACGCACGGCTGCGCATCTTCGAGGACTCCGGGCACGTCGGCAGCGAGGCGATGAAGGAGGCGGCCCGCGCGGCCGTCGAGGAGTTCAAGAACCGGTGACCACCGGTGACCACCGGGGCCCTGGAACGTCCCGAACGCGCGCGCACCGGCCGGCCCGGCCATGAGCCCGGCCGCTGCCCGCGGACACGACCGTGGGCCGCTGCCTCGCCGTCGGCGCTTCGTCGAACGCGCCGGGTGCCGCCCGGGCGGTGGCGTTTTGAGCGGGGGTCGCGACTGTGCCACAGTTGACGATGTGTATTGGTCCGATTCCCTGGAGTGACAGGCCATGCCTGATTCCCAGCCCCGCCTGTACGTCGAATCCCCCACCGTGTCCTGTCCGCAGCCCCCCGGCTGTGGGCAGGGCCCCGGCCGGGCCCAGCTCGTCAAGTGCATGGGCCGCACCTACTGCGCCCTGGCCGAGGAGGACCGGATCGATGTCAGTGACGTCACCGACATCACCCGGCCACTGGCTCTGGGCGTCGCCGTCCGGTCGGGGAACGCCGTCTGGGACATCCACGCCCCCGACGGGCGCGCCCTGCTGCGCACCGGCGACCTGCTGCGCGCCCTGGTGGCGCTGCGCACGGACTACACCTCGTCGGCGCGGCGCTGACGGGTCCAATCGGGCGCGCCCGCCGGTCGGGTGAGCGGTAGACGCCCGCGATCCAGCCCGCCGGCCCCGCGAACTCGGGGACGAAGACCGGCCCGGAGCACTGCCGCACCACCGCGGTGAACCCCGCGCCGCCGCCCCCGGCCGGGTCAGCCGACGGCGGGAGCGGGGCTGAAGACCGTCCTCGTGACGTGGTGCCTGCTCGGCTCGCCGGCCACGATGCGGAGCACCGCCCGGGCCATGCCGGGCATCACCGCGTCGTGGCAGTCGAGTCGCCGGGCCCGTCGTGACTCCCGTGGTCCACCGGGGGCTCCGTTCTGTGGTGCCGGTCCGTGTGTTCGGACCGGTGGCGGGTCGACGGCCCGGCACGAGGGGTCACCCCTGGGCGGTGATGCCCAGGGACCGGATGAGCTGGGTCAGTTCCGCGCGGAAGAGCTTCTCCGGGCTGAGCGTCTGGGTCCGCAGGTGGCCGTAGATCTCGAGCGACACCAGGCCGTGCAGGTGGCTCCAGATGCGCAGGGCGAGGGCGACGGCGGCCGGCGGTAGGTCCGGGAAGGCCGGGCGGACCTTGTCCAGCAGGCCGGGGTCGAAGTCGGACCACTCGAAGTCGCCGTCGGCGTAACGGGGTTCGGCGTAGGGCCAGGCCTCGGCCGCGAGCGCGGTGAGGCCGGTACAGACCCGGTGGGCGGCGTCCGGGGCGGCTCCGCCCGCGGGGGGCCGGTATCCGGGCACGGGGTCGCCGTAGACGAGGCGGAAGCCTTCGGGGTTGGTCAGCGCCCAGTTTCTGAACGCGCCGGCCCAGGCCTGGATCCGGGCGGCCGGGTCCAGGGCGGGAGCGGACTCCCAGGCGGCTTGCACGGCGCCGGCCAGTGAGGTGTAGACGTTGTCGATCAGCGTGGTGACCAGGTCGTCGCGGGTGGCGAAGTAGCCGTAGATGGCGTTGGCCGTCATGCCCATCTCGCGGGCGATGGCCCGCAGGGTGATCGCGTCGGGGCCGCCCGAAGCCATCAGCTCCAGCGCGACCTTCTTGATCTCGGCGGTCGTCTCGGCCCGCAGACGCTCGCGGCGCCCCGTTGTGCTTCCCACGCCGCCACTCTAGCGGAGCCTCTACGGCGTCACCGGGCTGGTTGCCGTATGAAAACTGCACGCCGTATAGTTTTCCTACGCCGTGCACATGCGGCTCGGCACAACCAGCAGCACGGAACAGGGGAGAGCCATGCACATCGGAGTCATCGGGGCCACGGGCACCATCGGCAGCCGCGTCGTCACCGAGGCCCTCGGCCGGGGGCACCACGTCACCGCGTTCAGCCGGGACGCCGGTCGGATCGAGGAGGGCCGGGAGAACATCGTCTGGAAGAGCGTCGACGTCCTCGACGCGGACAGCATCACGGCGGTCCTGCCCGGCCTGGACGTGCTGATCAGTGGATTCCAACCGGGCAACGCGGCCAAGGACATCGCGGACACGGTGGCCCGTTCGATCGCCGATCCGACCGTCCACAGCGTTGCCGCGTGGGCGCTCCTGAAGGCGCTGGAGAGCCACCCGAGGACGAGGCTGATCGTGATCGGGGGAGCCGGCAGCCTTGAGATCGAACCCGGGCTCGTGCTCGCCGACTCCGACGCGCACATGCACGAAGTCCTGGACGCGCTCGGGCTGCCCAGGGAGTACGCGGTCGCGGCGCGCGGCGCCCGGGACGCCCTGAACGTCCTGCGCACCTCCAACCGGCTGTGGACGTACTTCAGCCCCGCCGAGGACATCGCCCCCGGCGAGCGCACCGGCCGGTTCCGGATCGGCGGCGACCAGCCGGTTGTCGACGCCGAGGGGCGCAGCCGGATCTCCGCGGAGGACGCCGCCGTCGCCCTGGTCGACGAGGTGGAGCTGCCGCGCTTCGTCCAGCGCCGCTTCACCATCGGCTACTGACCCGCGCCGGCGAGCCGCCTCGTCAGCTACCGGCCGGCTCCCGGGGCGTGGGCCCCGAGAGCCGGCCTGCGAGCCGGCCCGAGGCGAGCGCCGGTCGGGGCCTGACCCGGCTTCCCGGCCCCTGCGAGGATATTGCTGTGCAGCTCGTACGCGCAGACCAGGCCCGCGACGCCGGCGCCGATCACGGCGACCCGGTGGCGGGCGTGGGCGGTCCGGCCCAGCAGGTGGTGCGGGTACGCGAAGCTCTCGTCGAACATCGGCACCCTCCGGTAGGGCGGCATGGAATCGGTCACGCCCCAGCCTCGGGCAGGCTGTCCGTGTCGGCCGCCTGGACCGCTCATGCGCTGTGACGGACCGGACCGGTATTCGCCGCAGCGACCCGGTCGGCGGCGATTCCGAGGCGCACCGGGACGGGGCGGCCGCCGGCCAGGCGAGCGGACACACCGTCAGGTTCGCATGGTCGGAAGGGCGCCATCCGTCATGAGGCGTCCGCGTCGCACCGCGGTCGTCGCGACGGGCCGGGCCGGGACCGAACAGGTGAAGGAGCGCCCCGTCCGGTGCGGGGACGGCCGATTGTGCCGGCCCGCCGTGCTACCGGTTGCTCCGATGCCGTCGACGCACGCGGCGGCCCCACGGACATGATCGGAGAACAGCGGAATGCCATCGAAGAACGGCCTGCTGGCTCGCATCGAAGCGCGGCCGGAGCACGCGGACGAGGTCGCGGCACTGTTGCGCGGGGCGCTCGACGCGGCCCGGGCCGAGGAGCAGACGCTGACCTGGTTCGCCTTCAGGGAGAGTCCCACCGTGTTCGGGATCTTCGACACCTTCTCCGACGAGGCCGGGCGGGCCGCGCACCTGGAGGGCCCGATCGCCGCCGCGCTGATGGAGGTCGCCCCGAGGCTGCTGGCGACCGAGCCGAGCATCCGCGCCGTCGACATCCTGGCTGCCAAGCCCGGCTGAACCGTCGATCACCCTCCGCCGATCAACGTCTCCGCCGATCAACCCGCTGCCGATCAACCCCTCCGCGATCAACCCCTCCGCGGACAACGTGAGGAGGCCGGTGTGGCCCCCGGCAGCCTCGGGCCGGCGCCCTACCAGGGGACGGTCTCGCCGCGGCGGTCCAGGAACTGCAGGCCCGGGGCGCCGGCCTGCGCTTCGAGGACATCGACGACGGCGGGGATGCTCTCCCGGGGGTCGAGCGGCGCGTCGGGGCCGCCGAGCCGGGTCCGGTTGTGGCCGGGGTCGATGAGCAGCTTGGTCTGTCCGTCTCCCGCATGACGGGTGGCGTAGCTGCGCACCAGCTCGTCGAGCACGGCTTCGGCGCGCTGACCGTCGAAGCCATCGCACGTCGTGCCGGCGTCGCCAAGCAGACGATCTACCGCTGGTGGCCCTCGAAGGTCGAGATCCTGCTCGACACGCTCATCGAGGACAGCGGCAAGCGCCTTCCCGTCCCGACGGAGAGCTCCACGGCGGAGAGCATCCGGGGCTACCTGCGCGGCTTCGCGCGATTCCTCACCCGCGACCCCGCCGGAAAGGTCCTGCTCACGCTCATCGCCGAGGCACAGCACGATCCCGGCACGGCCGGCAGGCTCCACCAGCGCTATCTCGGTCCACGTCGCGACCAGGAACGCGACATGATCGTGCGCGGAATCGACGCCGGCGAGATCTCGCCCAGGCTCGGCCCGGACGCCGCGGTCGACGCCCTCGTCGGCCCGATCGTCTACCGCGCACTGACAGGGGCGAGCATCCCCCGCACTCTGGTGGACGCCCTCGTCGAGGACCTGCTCAGGCCCCGCGCGAAGTGAACCCGCCCGGTCGGGGTTTCCCGACCGGCCGTCACCCTTCGGTCGTCCGCCCCGGGTCAGGCCGCCGCGGGTGCCGGTGGTTCAGCGCGGCCGCAGTCCGTCGAAGATCCGTTCCCGGGCCGGCGGCCCCGCGGAGAGGCGCTCCGTCCTCGCGCGGGTGCCGGCCACTGGGGCGATCGGCTCCGGCGGGCCCGGCCAGGCACGGGCGGGCCGGACGCAGCAGCCGGACACCCGAAGGGCAGAATTGCCCCGTGATCGAAGAACACCTCACCGTTGCGGGTGAACCGCTCGCCGAACTGGCCCACCGGCTCGCCGGGGCGAGGACCGGCCGCTGGAGCGAGGACGGTACCGGCCGCTGGAGCGAGGACGGTACCGGCCGCTGGAGCGAGGACGGTACCCGGGCACTCGTCCACGAGCTGGGCCTGCACTGGGAACACGTCACGGACCCGGCGTCAGCGGGTGGGCCGAGGCTTCGGCCGGTCGGGCCGTCCGAGCGCCGTCACGTCGACGAGGAGGCGTATCTGGAGCTGGCCGTGACGGTGGCGAGTGCCGGGCCGGATGCGGCCGGTCAGGTCCGGGCCTTCGGGAGGGCGAGGAGTGAACTGACCGCCGCGCTCGGCGAGGCGTCGGTCATCGGCTCGTACGGTCTCCTGGGGCCGTACTACGGCTCCACCGCGGCCTGGGGCTCGCCGTTCCTGCGGTGGCGCGGTGAGCGCGACACCCTCGAACTGCGGGCGGGCCGCCAGGGTCCCGAGCTCGTCCTGGAGCCCACCGCCCCGCTGGAGAACTGGTACTGCAGCCTCGGCCACGGTGAGGAGGGCGCCATCGGCGGGTTCCTCGGCCGCCGCTCGGGCCCGTCCACCGCCGGTCTGAGCCTGCCCGGTCGCTGGTCGGCGCGCAGTTGGGAGACGCTGACCGCCTCGCTGGCCACGTTCTTCGCCACGCTGCCGGCCGAGTTCGCCGCACTCGGCATCGCCAAGATCATGCGGTTGTACGGCCGGGTAGGCGGTACGGCGCCGAGACTGTTCGACATCGACGCCGACAGCAGGCTGATGCTGGCGTCCTTCGCCGACTCCGACCTCGGCCCGGAGTCCTTCGGCTGGGGCACCGTGGCCGAGCATCCCAGGACGACGGAGACCTGGGCGGACCCGTACGACCCCGGGTGGCGCTTCGACGGGGGTGGGCCCGGTGTGCCGGCGGGCCGTGCACTGGCCGAGATGGTCGTGGCGACGGCGCGGGCGCAGGGGGTGGCCTCGGTCGATGACCTGCTGCTGGGAGGCGAGGCTGAGGACATCGGCCCCTACAGGGTGACGTTCTACGGCCGCGGCTTGACCACGGTCTGAGCGGGCCCCGGTCTGAGCGGGCCCACGGCCGGATCGAAACCGGAGGAGGTCGCCGCGACCGCGCTCAGCTCGCCATCGACCTGGGTGCCACCGGCCCCGTGCTGCACACCGCGACGGCCTGCGCGTCCGGGGCCGGCGCCATCCACACCGCCGCCCTGCTGCTGCACGCCGGGGCCTGCGACATCGCCCTCGCGGGTGGCAGCGATGCCATGATCACCCCGGTCTGCGTCGCCGCGTTCGCCCGGATGGGGGCACTCTCGCGCCATGGCGATCCCGCGTACGCCTCGCGCCCGTTTGACGTGGACCGCGACGACTTCGTCCTCGGAGAGGGAGCCGGTTTCACCGTGCTGGAGCGCCACACGGACGCGGTGTGCCGGCGGGCCCCGATCCGGGCCCTGCTGGTCGGGGTCGGGTCGGCGGCCGACGCGCACCACCCGGTGGCACCGCATCCGCAGGCCCGGGATCTGGAGGCGGCCCGTCCGGCAGGCCCTGGCCGAAGCCGGCGCCGGTGTGACGGACGTCGACCATGTCAACGCGCACGGCACCGGCACCCGGCTCAACGACAGCGCCGAGGCGGGCATGATCGAGCGGATGTTCGCCGATCGCCCGCCGTCCGTCACCTCCGCCAAGGGGGCACTGGGCCACACCATGGGCGCGGCCGGGGCCGTCGAGGCGGCCCTGACCGTGCTCACCGTCCAGCACCGGACGGTGCCCGCCACCGCGGGCTTCGCGGAGCCCGACCGGGACACCGGCCGGATTGATCTCGTCCACGGCGAGCCCCGGAGGCAGCGGGTGCGGCTCGTGCTCAGCACCTCGGCCGGCTTCGGAGGGCACAACACCGCACTGGCGTTCGCGCCGGCCGGTTGCGGTACCTGAAGTGCCTGCTCGCCCGGCAGCCGGAAGGCCGGCGGCTGTTCACCGTGGGACTGCTGGACGACGTGGCGTGCCCTCTTGGACGCGTAACCCGGCGCCATGGATTCCGGCTCAAGTAGCATCAGGCGCAACATCGGCCGTGGGGAGGGCGCAATGGGCGCGAAAGAAGTGATGGACCGCTTGGCCTACGAGGCGAAAGACATGCTCGGTCAAGGTGGCCGAGGCGTATATGCGGGTGGCTATCAGCAAGCGGCCGATATCAGCCTTGGGATTTTGGATCAGAAGATCGACGCCTTGATGAAGCGAACGACGTCGGGTGAGCGCCTGTCTGACCAGGAGCTGTTTCTTCTGGGAAGCTTGGATGCGCTAAAGAAGGAAATGGAAAGCGAACTGATCGACTTCTGGAAACGGGGTGGCCCGGGCCGCGTCCGTACCGATGAGCGCCCATAGCCCCTTGACCGGGCAGAGGTAGGCCCGGCTCCGAGCCGGCCAGCACCACGCTGCCACACCAAGAGCGAGCAAGCTGAAGATCCTTCGGCTCGCTCGCTTCTGCGTTGCCCGAGTACGTCGACACTTTGAGTACGCGGCGGGTCCCGGCTGTACCTGATCACTTCAGGTCACCCCCTGGGCCCAGAGCACGGGGGCTCATATCTGAGTTTCGCTCAACGAACCGAATCCGGTACGGCCAGCGGACGGCGTCGACCCCTGCCCGCTCGATGCGACGGTTGGGCGAACAGTCGCCACGGTGTGCCTCCTTGCACTCGGCCAGGAGGACCATAGCGGCAGCCACTGACAGTCATTAGCCGATTACCTGAAAGTGGGTGTGGGTCCTTCGAAGTGCACGGCAGCGGTTTGCCCACATGAGGGATGCACCTGCTGAGCGCGCGGCCTGGACTGCTCCCGCCCAGCAAGCATCCGCCTGGGGAGCTCGGCGAACAGCTGTCACAGAGGACGCGGCATTCAGCGCGAGTACTCAATGCGCACCTGATCGTCCTCGCGAATGACGAAGACGTACGGCTGGTCGAACGTCCAGCCGTCAGGCAGCAGGAGGAGCCGGCCGCCGGAACGGGCGAACAGGTGCAGGCCCTGGTACCGGAACTCATACGCGCCAGGGCTGGCGTACCGGGTGACCCGAATGCCGGGGGCGACCATCCGCAGATCGTCGTGGCTGTAGAGCGTGATGCCGGGCTGGTCCTTGAATCGCTGGATGAACTGCGCCGCCTCCCCGTGACCCTCGATGACCGCGAACTCGTGGACGGTCCAGAACAACAGCGCCACGGTCAGCCCGGTGATCAAGAGCCAGGTCGGCGAGGACCACCACGTCGGACCGCTGCCCGTCTCGGCATGGCGAGCGAGGACGACGCCGTAGGCCGCCAGCAGGACCCCGGCTGCTAGTGAGGCCGGCTCGGCCAACTGCCACCACCCCGGGTCGACGGCGCTGTGGGTGATCAGCCAAGCGATGGCAGGTACGACGAGCCAGCTAAGGAGCAAGAGCGCTCGGGTACTTAGCCCAATCCCTCGCTTCCAACTGCTCGTAAGCCGTTCCGGCTCCGTTGCTCGGTACCATCGACGCACCGCTGGATCCACCAGGCGCCAGCCGATCAGCACCAGCAGGCCCACCACGATGGGAAAGAAGATGGCGGAGACACTGTCGAGCAGGAATCCGCTCGTGCCTGTGTCCCACTCGGCTTGGGGGAAGCCGATGTACTCAGTCAGTGCGGCTTGGCGGCTCCAGCCGAAATAGAACAGCAAGCCCACGAGCATGGACAAGGGCGGGCCGACTGTGGCGATAGCTTCCAAGGCGGGCCGCAGTGGACTAGCTGGAGCAGGCTGCGTCATTGTTGGCAGGATGTCCCGATGTCCGAGTCCGTGATCTCCGGATCCGAACCCGGATTGGCCCGGTGGTCCTCGACCAGTCGCCTCAACAAGTCATAGCCAGCCTGGACGGCACAGTCGGAAGCGGGGGCTCTGCTGAGACCATTGAACTTGCTGGTGGCCGTATCCCAGTCCGGCTGCTCCCTGTTGGCGAGCGGGCAGACCGCTTTGTGAACCGCCCCGTGTTCAGTGGAGACTCGATTTCGTGTAAGGATTCGAGTCATGGCACGTCCCTCCTCCTACCCGCCTGAGCTGCGCCGTCGTGCGGTGCGCATGGTCGCCGAGGTCCTCGGCGACTACCCGAACGAGTCCGCCGCGCTGCGG